>CAMLLK010000229.1 GCA_946480885.1 uncultured Thermoproteales archaeon | reverse complement strand
TCTCATGAACGTAATGAAGGAGAAACTAAGCCAGGTGGCGCCGAATAATTATGTGCTCTTAAACAAGACGTTTCGGCTCCCGAGTCCCTCCGAAGTGCCCATAAGCGAGGGGTATTATGGCGGCAAGCTCTCTGCCATAGAGAGCGGACAGGAGCGACTGCGGGGATATACTTTTAACGCACAAACGGTATTAAGGTGGTTAAGCCGCTGGGAAGATACGAGTAAAAGCGATATCCAGCAATTAGTAAATCTACTGGAGGAGGCTATAAATAACAGGATACCTCTTGTCCTGCTGAATACAGAGAGGTTTATCGAGGGCGACACTCTAGATATGCGAAGAGTAAAACTGGCGTATTATGCCACATTGGCTCTTGGGGTATGGCTCGCTGGCGGGCGACCTGAGAATAGCCGTTGCTTAGGGCATGAGTTTGCAGTTACCTCAATCTATACTGATCCGCCTCTGGCAGTGGAGTATGAACTGGGTAGGAGGGGGTTGTGCATAGAGCGGCACACCGTTCAATCCATGATAGGCGGTGAGCGGGACTTCATAGTGACTATTCTAGGTCAGGAGTACTCCACAGATGTATACGAAGTATACTCGACTTTATACGCCAGAGAGCCGGAGCTGTTAAACGTGCAGTTAAGCCGCCATAGAAGGCTCCAAGTAGTGGTGGGTTGCATAGACTGTCTAGAAAGGTTTAAGCCGCGTGTGGGCAGAATAGGCGATGAGAGGATAGCTACTACGGGCAAAAAGTTAAAAGAGCTTGCAGATAGTCGGCAGGCAGTATACGGCGATTTTAAACAGCGCCGTGTTGACTAACTACTGGGCAGATAAGCCAATTCACAGGATATTAGTTTATACAGAACACGGCCTGACGCCTGAAATCGTCAAAGAGTTCTTTAACACTGTAGAGTGCGAGGAGGTATATGATCCCTTTGTGGGCTCTGGCACCGTGGGCGTCGAGGCGTTGCTACGCGGAAGGAGGTTTGTGGGTGCTGACAGCAATCCCGCCGCCGTAGTTCTCACTGCCGCAAAGATAAGCCCGGAGATGGGCGTGAGGCTGAGACCCCTGCCCCAAGTGGCTAAATACCACGGAGACTTATTCGACAAGTTGTATCACATCTCTAAACGCGTATCCACCGCCATTGAGGCAGGCGTGTTCTTTAACACTGCGCGTCGCTTTTCGCTGTTAGAGTATTCGCCTGCCCCTAAATTCAAAGAGAGAGTGAAGACCTCAGGCGATCCTGAGGCCTATTTCAGGCAACTATATAGAAGGGCGAGAAGTGATATCAAGTTGCTCAGAGGCGCTAGGGGGGATGTAATCTGGGCCGACTCCACTGCTTGGATGCCAAGGAGGGTGTGCGGGGTTTTGACAAGCCCGCCCTTTGCTAACAACGTAGACTATGCAAGGCACACGATGGTAGAACTCCTGTGGCTCGGCATCCCCTTGCAACGGGCGCGCGACCTCCAGCTCCCAGCTTGTGAAGCGGCCGCGAGGGTTTGGAAGAGGGGAATTGGAATAGATCTCCCGATAGCTGGGAAGAGGGCTAGGGGGTACAAGAGGTTTCTGTCCCAGTACATACACTACATGACGGCCCATATAGAACTACTGGCAGAAAGGCTTGAGGTGGAGGCGTGGTATACAATAGGGGACTCCGTGTTGGGCGGAGCCTATGTGCCTACTCAAAAGATTGTTGCAGAAATCGCTGAGAGGGCGGGACTCAAAGCGTACATAAAAACCATCGGCATGAGGCCAATGAAGAATAACCGCACATTATACCTTTTGAGATTTATACAGAGACGCTGATTGCGAGGAGTCGCCCACCTTGTCCCAAACACATACGTACAGCCGTCTTTTGGGATTTACTGCTATCTTACCAATTCGAGCCATTTTAAAAGCCTCCTGGCTCCATCCAGCCGCAGGGCATCGCGCAGTTTGAGGAGCTCCTCCGCCCTAACCACTGCCACGTGTTCTCTCATCTCGTGAAAGGCGCCTTGGCCGTCTAAAAGCCTGGCCACCGCCTTCTCATCTCCCGCCAAAACGTATATCAGCCTAGAGCCGTATCTGTCATAGGCGTCGGCGTTACAAGCGCCGTAAAGAGGCACAATGTTTCAACTATCTTTTGATTTCTGGTCAATTTTATCATTTGCTTTATCATTTGCGCATTCCATTGTTCTTCGTTTCAACTATCTTTTGATTTCTGGTGATCGGAAACGATACATGTTAGTCTCCATTTTCCGAGTTTTATGTTTCAACTATCTTTTGATTTCTGGCCACCGTTGGGCCGGGGTTGTTTCCGGTCCGCCGGGGAGTGGGTTTCAACTATCTTTTGATTTCTGGATTGTACATGGTGCACATGGCCCAAAACAACAAAAAAATAAGTTTCAACTATCTTTTGATTTCTGGGCTTTGACAGGTCGGTGATGGAGACGCTGTTAGAGGCTATTCCCGTTTCAACTATCTTTTGATTTCTGGAAGCTATCAATCGATTGAGTTCGACGAATAC
>CAMLLK010000228.1 GCA_946480885.1 uncultured Thermoproteales archaeon | reverse complement strand
CCCTAGCTCTCTCTAACATGCGCGACCTAGTGTTGATCTTTACTAACTCAAGCTTAGATTTAATATTTTGAAATTTGCCATAGGCGTACAAAACGTTGTCGAGATCCTTTCTTAAATTCTCCACATCGCCGCCTACTTCTCTCTCCACTTCTTCGAGCATCCTCTTCTCTCTAAAATATTCAGATAGCCTAGAGGAGATTTTTTCAAACTCCTCAGCCGTTTCTCTCCAAGTTGAATCTATGTTTATCACCTCCTCCGTGACGCCCGACTTCTTTAGAATATCCTCAAGTTCTCTTAACCTACGCCTAAGCTCACGAATTCTTATAGACTTGCCGAATTTTGACACAGCGTCGTAGATAACTTTTCTATCTACCTTGGCCAATAGCTGCCGTATTTTCTCCACTCTACGCTCAAGTTGTTTAATAGACTTCTCAAGCTGCAATATTCTATTTACTATCTCATCTCTCTCTCTCTGGAGTTCCGCCAAGTGTGACTTCGTTGAGAGATATTCAGAGACGTCGCCGGTTAGCGTCTCCATTTCGACTAATGCCCGTTCCAATTCGTATACTCCCGTCCGTAAGTCTTCTAACTCTTTTACTAACTCTCCATACTTCGAATCTAACTCTTCTATAAGTTTAGACACAGCTGTAGAATCCAGCATTGTTCCACATATTGGACATGTCGAGATGCCTCTTTCAAAAACATGTAGTGCAACAGTCCTCAAAGCTGATGAATAAGACACAGCTCGTTCTAACTCCTCTAATTTCTTTTTGATCTCTACCAATGTCGTTTTTACATCTTCAAGACTTTTATACTTCTTCTGCAACTCTTTAAATCTTTGATACTGCGGCTCTAATCTCCGTAGCTTCGTCTCTAAGTTTGAGATCTCGTCCTCGACTCTCCTTAGCCTAGTCGTATAGTGATCGTATAGCTTCTTAGAGTCGTACAACTGAGTCTCAATCTCTCTAGACAATTTAACAATTTCTTCGTAGGCATTTATTAAAATTGTACTTAAGCTCTCTAAGTCGTTAGTTTTAGATAACTTGTCTAAAAAATCAGAACCTACCATATGTTCATACTCTTCCAAAACTTCTCTTAATGCACTTCTTATCTTCTCCACTGTAGCAACGTCAGGCTCTTTATCGACACTCGACTCTAAAAACTCTAGCTCAGACTTTGTTTTGTAGTATTCTATTAACACACTCTCTTTTTCTTTTAATCTTTCAATATATTCCGACCTCTCCCTGGCCAATTCCTCTACTTTTTTCGCCAACGCCGCCTCTTTCTCCTTCAATATAGAAATTTCTTCGCTGAGTGTATGTAGTCGGGAAATTAGACCTCTGTAGCCTCCATATTTTCTAATAATTTCTTTATACTTTTCGTAACTGGCTATTTTTTTCCTAAGCTCTTCGGCACGGTTGATCAATATTTTTTCAAATGACGAAATGTGTTTAATTACGTCGTCAATTAAGTCAACGCCAAATAGTCTATCTACTGAAAGAGCCCTTTTTTGTAGAGTCCCGTATATAAACCCCTCTAGTGTTCTATGGGATATATACACAAGGCGTTCGTATATATCTTCGTCTACACCAAGAATCTCTTTAAGTTTTTTCTCAGCGTCTCTGCCCTTAAGTTCTACATTATTCAGTCGTATTGTTAATCGTTCAGACCCTCTCCGCCCCATGACGCGAGATACGTAAAGCGTGTCTCCGCCTTTTTGTAAAGTTAAAGAGACTTTTAACTCTTGGCTGTCTGTATTTATTAAATCGATGAGTTTCGCCACTCTTTCTTTTACCTCTAGCTGTTTACCAAATAGAGCGTATTCAATTGCGTATAGTATAGAAGTCTTGCCAGCGCCTATCCTCCCCCACAATATATTAACATCGCCAAGTTCAAGAATGTGTCTTCCTCTATACGACCTAAAATTTTCAACTTCAATCTTCTTTAACCTCCACATCGACGCCAAATTTTTTGAGATATTCAACAAGAGCTGTCTTAACAGCTCTTGACCCCCCCTCTTTATATAGTAGAATTAACTTCTCGACTAATTTCCTCTCCTCTGTCTCTCCAAAGACTTTTCTAACTTCTTCAAGGAGGACCTCCACAAAGCTCTTTCTTCACTACCTTAAATATTAACCGCCGCTTTTAGATCTTAAAATTCTCACCCAGTCGTTTGAAAGAAGTGTGTTAGGCTGAGATGTCTGACTCGCGCCGGTTTGGCTAGACTCAGGCTGTAATCTTTTTATCTCTACACCAGTTTGGTTAGACTCAGTTAGTAATTTTTTTACCTCTACAATTTTTTGATCTATATAGTTTTTAAGTTTTTCATATAGAGAATTTTCAATACGTTTAATTTGACTCTCAATATAATTTAATAACTGAGTTCTTAAAACTTCTAAAACTTTTTCAGTATCTATAGTAGCTGTAGACGTCTGCCTTGGCTTAGGGAATATTTTAACATCGACGCCGTCGACTCCTTTGTCTACGTCTACTACCACTAATCCCACGCCGACGTTTT
>CAMLLK010000227.1 GCA_946480885.1 uncultured Thermoproteales archaeon | reverse complement strand
TGCCGGCGCACGATGGCTTGTTAGACATGGCGGTGTTGATGCCGCTTATTGGCGAGTCTGCAGTCTTGGCGCTTCCTAAGTTCAAACCAGACGGCGGCCAGTGGACCCCAGAAGATCTCAAGTCCTATATTAAAAATAGGTTTGTAGATGTGTTAGACGCGCTGTCGAAATTAGCCATGGGCCACGGCGATTCAGAATTCGCGGACTTCCCCATACTCGCCAACTTAGCCAAGGCGGCGCCGCCCCACGGAGACCTTTTCAAAGCCATTGAGAGAGAGGTTGGCTGTAGCTTACTGAGGCTGCCGCTTAGAGTCACCGTGGTCGACGTGGGGGAGTTCTACAAGAGCCTTAAGTGTCCCCTCGGGGGGTTGGGCGAGGATAATTGTAAGGCGCTGTTTTTCTTCCACAAGCTGTGGACTGAGGCGTTGGGTAGAGCCGCAGAGGAGCAATCCCGCCGCTTTGTGCCCACCGCGGGGCCGTGGTTTCAACTAACTAACGACTTCGACAAGGCAGAGCCGATGTGTAAGCCGCTGTATAGCGACCCCACTGGCTACAGACTGTCGAGCATAAGCGGGGAGCCTGCGGTGTTTGGGGTGAGAAAAGAGCCGGGTGGTGATTACAACAAATACGACCTCGACAATTTGGCGAAGAGGCTGTCTACCGACTCGTCGAAGCTGGCGGCGTTGATAAAGGCGGGCGAGTTCCTCGGCCCAAGCGACTTAGTCAAGAGGGGCTTGTACAAAAGGGCTGCGTCAATAATTAAGTTTGAAAGCACAGAGGACGTCGCCGTGTCTGCAATCGCAGCTAAGCTCAGTCAATTCGAGGAGGTGCTCAAAAAGTATGAAAGATGTGAAAAAGTTTTACGATACCTACGGCAGGTTGAGGGTAGGGACTTGGAGAGTGTCTGGGGGAGCCCCGACGCTATGGTTAGAGACTGGGGTAAATGCGTTGAGGAAGTGTCGAGGGGGGTCGCGGGCGGGCAGGCCTCTGTCACTATTGAAGACTCTCCCTTCGTCCATGGGGGCTCTCTCTCTGAGGCGCTGGGGCCGAGGCTGTTCTACGCAGTGGTGAGGGGCGACGGAGACCACGTGGGCAGACTGTTGAGGGGGGACGTGGAGAATTGGTGCGGTAAGGCTGTGAAAGTGCTCGAGGAGGTGTTTCGGGGGAGGGATGAGGGGGAGAGGAGAGAGGTTGTAAATTCTCTCATGTCTCTCTGCGAGATTACTGGAGGCAGGCCTCTTGTGACTCCTACGTACATCTCCGCGGTGAGTAGGTCGTTAGTGATGACGTCTCTAAAAGACTGGGTCACTACTATACATCTAGGCGGCATGTTGATATACGCCGGCGGCGACGACGTAGTTGCTCTATACCCTGCGGAGAGGGCGATCTCAGCCGCGGAGAGACATAGGCTGAACTACTGGGGCGACTCTGGCTTCCATATAGTGGGGAGATACGCCGCGCCGGCCACCGTGGCCTTTGGGAGGTCTTTTGTCGTGAGGTTTGCCCACGTCATGGACATCATGGCTGAGGAGTTGGCCCAGTCTTTTGAAGATTTGGAGCATTACGCAAAGAAGGCGCGCTGGGGGAGTTTTGACAAAGACTCTCTAGTGGTGACTTCATCTAGGTCTAGGGCCGTGGCTGTGCTGCCGTTTAGAGAGCCTGAAAAGACCGCAGAGTTGTTACTCAAGTGGTGGGGCCACGTCTTAGACGACAAAGTGAGCAGCGGCCTCCCACACGACGCCGAGCCGCTGTGGGAGGTGAAAGACGACGACGCCTTTGTAAAGCTATGTGAGTACTACGTGAGGAGAAATACAAAGAAACAAGGGACAGTCAACCCGGAAGAGCTCTGCACAGCCTATCAAGGCCTTTGGGGGGAGGACAAGGCGCCGCTAGAGTTGTTAGAAGCTTTAAAAATCTTGAGGAGGTTGCCATGATGTTGTTTGAGATCACCCCCCTGGGGAGGTATAGAGTGGGCGCGAGGCATGTGGCTGGTCTTTGGGACATTGGCGTCGACCAACTAGAGTACTACCCACCGCCTTCCACCGCCCTCGGGGCCTTGGCCACTGCCCTGGGGATACACGTCGGCGACAACGCGGCGGAGGCCTTGGGCTGCAGCGAGGTGTGGGGCCCCCTCTTTAAAGTGGGGGACGACCTATACTTTATAACAGACAATATGTTAATCTCCGTAAAGAAGCTTGGCGACTACGTCGAGGCGGCGCGTGGCGGGAGAGAAAATCTAGACCTCGACCACGTGTACAAATTCAAAGTTGTTAAAAAACCCTCTGTCTCTCTTACAGATGAAAAAACCGCAAGGGCGTACTTCTCCCCCAGCTACGTCTGGCTTGTAGAAGAGACACAGTCCGGCGAGTCAAAGCCCGTAGACAAATTCTCAATTCTCTACTACATAAACTGCGACAAGGCGAAGGCTATGAGAGGAGTGGCGAGAGTGGGGGGAGAGGGGAGGCTGGCACTAATATCTCTCTCAGAAGTGGGGTACAAGCCCAATCCGTGTAAAACCGG
>CAMLLK010000226.1 GCA_946480885.1 uncultured Thermoproteales archaeon | reverse complement strand
GCCATACGGCGGTGTGAAGCACTCGGGCTTTGGGTGGAGAGAGGGGGTGAGGTCTACTATGTACTACTTCACAGAGCCGAAGTTCTACGTAGTTGGGCTGTAGTATGTCGCAAGAATTTTTAAAAATCTACCAAGAGTCTCTACAAGACCCAGTGGGCTTCTGGGAGAGACAAGCGGCTAAGCTATATTGGAAAGAGAAGTGGGAGAAGACCTACGACGCCTCAAACCCCCCGTTTTATAAATGGTTCGTAGGCGGCGAAACTAATATAACGTACAACGCCCTAGACCGCCACGTCAAAAATGGGAGGTCTAACAAAGCGGCTTTAATATGGGTCTCCTCGACGGGCACTACAAGAGTGTTGAGGTACTGGGACCTCTACCGAGAGGTAAATAGACTGGCAACTGTGTTGAAGATGAGAGGCGTAGAGAGAGGAGACAGAGTGGCTATATATATGCCCATGGTGCCCGAGGCCATGGTGGCTATGTTAGCGGTGAGTAGAATAGGCGCCGTCCACACAGTAGTTTTTTCAGGTTTTGGAGCCCACGCATTGGCAGAGAGAATTAAAGACGCGGAGGCTAAGTTAGTAATTACAGCAGACGCCATGTATAGAAGAGGGAGGACAATACCCCTCAAGACTACTGTAGACGAGGCCTTGGCCATAGCTGGGCTAGACGCCCAAGTCTTAGTATATAGAAATGTAGGCACTGGCGTGCCTATGAGAGAGGGGAGAGACTTCTGGTGGCATGAAGAGTTAAAATACGTTCCGCTGAACGCCTACGTTGAGCCGGAGTGGGTGGCGGGGGACGAGCCTTTGTTTATACTATACACCTCAGGCACTACAGGTAAGCCCAAGGGGATACTCCACCTCCACGGCGCCTATATGGTATGGATTTGGTACGCCTTCAACCATTTAGTAGGAGCAGAGAGAGAGTTTAGAGACGACATAGTTTTCTTCTCCACAGCAGACATCGGCTGGATCTCCGGCCACCACTACGGCGTACACGGCCCGTTATTAAACGGACTCACAGTGTTGTGGTACGACGACGCCCCCGACTACCCCCACCCGGGGATGTGGTGGGAGATTGTAGACGCTCATAAAGTCACCCACATCCTCTTCTCCCCCACCGCCCTCCGCCTATTGATGAAATATGGAGAAGAGTGGCCGAGGAGGTATAGACTAGACAGTCTAATAGCCGCCTACCCCACTGGCGAAGTCTTTACAGAAGAGGCCTACAAGTGGCTAAGGACATATATTTGTAGAGATAGGTGTCAAGTGGCAGACATATGGGGACAGACGGAGACTGCATGTTTTGTAACAGCCCCCGGGTCTCTAAACCTAGGCGGGTTCGACTATATATACGGCTCAGTGGGGCTCCCATACCCTACGTTAAATTTAGTAATCCTCAGCGACGACGGGAAAGAACTGCCGCGGGGGGCCAGAGGCCATGTCGCTGTGAAGCCGCCCCTCCCGCCCGCCTTTCTACACACCCTCTGGAAAGACCCCAAGCGCTATGTAGAGAGCTACTGGTCTAAATTTCCAGGGTACTACCACACGGGGGACGTCGGCTATATTGATGAAAAGGGGCATTTACACATCATGGGTAGGTCAGACGACGTGATTAAAGTCGCCGGCCACAGACTCTCCACTAGAGAGGTTGAAGACATACTTTCTTCACACCCATCTGTAGCGGAGGCGGCGGTGGTCAGTATGCCAGACCCAGTGAGAGGAGACGTATTAGCTATCTTCATAGTCCCCAAGGCCGGTAGACACGTCACAGAAGAAGAGATAGTTAGCCATTTGAGAAAGACATTGGGGCCGTTGGCAGTGGTGGGGAGAGTGGCCATTGTCGAAAAACTGCCGAAGACGAGAACTGGCAAAGTCATGAGGAGAGTTCTGAGAGCCATAGCCACAGGTCAGCCTCTCGGAGATTTAAGCACATTAGAAGACGAAGAAAGTATTGAAGAAATAGAGAGAAAAATAAAGAACTAGAATTTTATAATTGGTCTTATAGACTTCCCACTTCTCAAAGCCTCCACAGCCTCGTTTATCTGTTCTAATTTGTAGTAGTCTCTAGCCAGTAAGTCCGGCCGCAGTAGGCCTTTCTCTACTAGAGATATAACTCTGGGCAAGTCTACCCTAGGCCGGGCGCCGTAGCTCCCCACTAACGTCACGCCGCTCCTCACTAGACGTGCAATATGTACAGGTGCCCTCTTCCCCACTGGCATTAGCCCCACCACCACAACCTTGCCGCCGGGGGCGGCCAATTCTACTGCCATGTCTACAGTCTCTTCCGACCCCACAGCCTCTATAATAACGTCTCCGCCCCTGCCCCCCGTCGCCTCTTTGACGGCTGCTACTGGGTCAGTCTCTTTGGTATTAACCACCTCCGCCCCCAATTCTCTAGCCACTTTTAACTTCTCAACATTCCTCCCCACGGCAATTACCCTAGCCCCCGCCGCCTTTGCCATCTGGACTGTAGCTAGCCCCACGCCCCCGGTGCCACTTCCTACCACAGTAGCTCCCGGCT
>CAMLLK010000225.1 GCA_946480885.1 uncultured Thermoproteales archaeon | reverse complement strand
TAAGCATCTGGACTATGTGCGGAGTATCCATCAATATTTCTTTCTTATAAGTATAAAAACCTATTTCCCCTTAGAGATCAAATATAAATTTAACTACCTTATTGAGACTATGTCCCTCAAATTTGAAATAGTCGATGTGCCAATTCCGCAAGGCACTAATGTAATTATCGGCAAGGCACATTTCATAAAAACAGTAGAAGATCTATACGAGGCATTAGTGACGTCTGTGCCTGGCATAAAATTCGGCATAGCTTTTTGCGAGGCGTCTGGCAAGAGATTAATTAGACACGAGGGTAATGACGAAGAGTTACGAGGGCTTGCCATAGATGTATGTAAAAAAATAGCCGCCGGCCACATCTTTGTTATATATATAAGAAACGCTTGGCCCATAAATGTACTCAACGCAATTAAAAACGTCCATGAGGTAGTTAGAATTTTCGCCGCCACCGCCAACCCGTTGAAGGTAATTGTTGCAGAAGTAGAGCCGGAGAGAAGAGGCGTGGTGGGCGTAGTAGACGGTTACTCACCTCTCGGAGTCGAGGGAGAAGCAGACAGAGAAGAGAGAAAGAAATTCCTTAGAGAGGTGACTAGGTATAAAATTTGAAGAAGCTAAACCTAGCCACTTTTTTATATTTCACAGCTAATGGAATTGCTATAGTGGCTATACCGCCATATCTACGCGACCTCGGCGTTGTCAGAGAGACGTTTATAGGCTTTATTGTATCAACTGCTTTTTTAATTTCTGTAATTGCCAGGCCTCTGAGCGGAATTTTAGGCGATCGCGTCGGCTATGTCAAAATTATGAAACTAGGGGCGGCCGCCGCTGTCGGAGCTCAGATAATGTATCTATTCGGTAGCCCCCTATGGGTACAAATAGGGAGAGTTTTCCACGGGCTTTCTATAGCGATGTTTTTACCTATGTCAATTGCTATGTCTGTCACAGAAGGCGTCAAGTCTATGGCATCTCGATCTCTAGCCGTCGGCCTGGGCAACGTTGCCGGTCCTCTACTCGGCACGTTAATCTACGACATGGGAGGCGCTAGGATTGCTTTCTTAACGGCGTTGGCTCTACACTGTATAAATTGGCTTCTTATAAACGGCTTAGAAGACTATAGAAGTAGACACGGCGTAAAAGATAGAGTAGAGAAGAGAGTCTTTCTCTTCATGACTCTTCTAACTATCTACGCAGCTGTGTATATGGGCCTCTCTACTTTTATACTTGTCAAATTAAGAGATCTCGGACTCTCTCTAACTCTCTGGGGCGTTTTTACAACAACAGCTGCGCTGTCTAGCCTAGTGCCGAGGGCAATTATGGCTAAGAAAAACTTAGTCAGTATAATTAATGCAGCGGCGGCCACGGCGACGGCTGCTTTTGGACTATTAATAGCCTCGGCTGCGTCAAACTACATCGAGTTCATCGTGGCGGGAGTTATCTTCGGAGTGGGACAAGGAGCCTTAGTTACGTCGTATCAAATTTTAGCTTTGGCACAGAGCAAACGGGCGGGACTAGCCAGTTCTATATACACTATGGGGTGGGACCTCGGCTCTATAATAGGACCTGTGTTGGGAGGTGTCTTAGTGGAGTCTCTAGGCTATAGTGTCTTGTATATCTTGCCGGTGTCTTTGTTTATCAACGTCGCCGTTCTTTTTATATATAGATATCACAGTGGTCGTGGCTTTTCTTCAAGCCCTAGCTAGTGATCCAGGAAGAGAGGTCATCTACGTCAAAATAGAAGAGGCAGAGGAGCCGGAGAGGTGTTGTATAGTAGACAACGTCTTGAGGTCAGAAGTGGCTGAAGCGTTTAGAAGAATCGGCGTAGTGGAACTGTATCGCTATCAATACGAAGCAATACAGAGCATTAGATCTGGCGTCGACACAGTAATCGTCGCTGGGACGGGTCTTGGGAAGACAGAGGCCTTTCTAGCACCCATTATAGAACGAGCAGTTGACTCTACAGACGTGCCTCTCGCTTTAGTTATGTACCCCACAAAGGCCTTGGCTAGAGACCAAATCTCGAGATTTAGAAAAATCGCCGATAGACTAGGGATTAGAGTTATGGTATATGACGGAGACACGCCGCCGAGAGAACGGCGGATTCTCTACGAGGCTCCACCCCACGTCTTAATAACTAACCCTGACATGGTTAGCCAAGCTTTGATGTATATAGATAAGTTTCGGACATTGATTAGACGTGTGAAATACGTCGTCCTCGACGATTTTCATGTATACAGCGGCGTGTTTGGCACTCATATGTACTACCTACTGAGGCGGATTAAGAGATTTGTAACGCCGGTTTTTATAGCTACTAGCGCTACTGTGGGGAACCCGTCTGAGTTCGCTCATTCTCTCTTCCAGAGCAAGAGAGTAAACATAATCTGGGGGCCTCTACGGCGAAGAGGCCGTCTTATACAAATTTTGACGAGGCCTAAGTTTAGGTCGAAGTGGTCAGAAGCTGCCAAACTTGCATCTATATGTATAGACGAAGGTATAAAATGTATAGTTTTTACAGATAGTCATAGATATAGCGAAATTATCTA
>CAMLLK010000224.1 GCA_946480885.1 uncultured Thermoproteales archaeon | reverse complement strand
CCCCCCCCCCCCCCCCCCCCCCCCTCTTTCCCTACACGACGCTCTTCCGATCTGGAGTGGCGGTGACCATATGCTAGTAATACACAGCTAACTTTAATAAATTACATCAATATAGAAACAGTGTTCGTAGTAAGATGTGACTCGTGTGGTTTTGTGTTGTTTGAAGACAAAGAGCCCAAAACGGTAGAGTATGTCTTGAGAATATGGGGCGGTATTTGTCCAAAGTGTATGTCTCCACTTGAGAAAAAGCCTATAAAGATAGCAGTGGGTCTCAGAAAGATAAAGTGAAAAAATATAATTTCTTTTATTCCCCCCTCCATGGGCAAAAGAGAAAAGCTGCTTTTAGTCATCCCCGCCTTACTTGCCATATTCGCCATAGCGCTATATGTGAGGATATATAGAGTCTTTCTATGGGGGTGGTGGCTCGACGAATTTGACCCCTATATTAGATACTATTTAGCTAAGTATACGTTAGAACACGGCGTGGGGTGGTGGTGGGAGGGGGCGTATTTTACACAGTTCTGGCACCCCTACGGGGTGAACTGGGGCGCTGTATTACTGCCCGGCACTTCTCTATACGGCCTCTTTCTATACTTTTTATTGGCGCCCTTTGGTGTAGATCTTTGGAGAGCGGTAATAGTGGCCCCCGCCGTGATGGGAGCGTTGGCTGTATTTTCAATGTTCTACCTAGGCTATAGACTCGGCGCCGAGCTCGGCATACCCCACGGCGGCATTAGAGTGGGGCTCACTGCGGCTCTACTTACAGCCATAGCGCCGGCTTTCGTAGAGCGCGGACTCGCCGCGTGGTTCGACGACGAGCCGATTAGTCTATTTCTAATTCCACTTGGACTCGCCTTGTTGATTGACGGCCTCAAGAGGCCGTGGGTAGGCGCGTTGGCAGGCGCCGTGTTGGGATTCGTAGTGTGGACATGGGGCGCCCACTTCTACATATGGAATTTAGTCGGACTATACGCCTTAGTGTTGCCCACGTACTACTTTTTAAAATACGCCTATACAAACCCCCAGAGAGTTGTAAAAGGTAAAAAAGCAGGTGTCACTACGACGACACAATTATCTCTGCCGTTTAGTAGTTGGAATCTCTTTGCGTCGTACGCAGCCTTCTATATTGTATATGCAGTCTTCGTGGCCACAATTCCTAGATATGGAGTTGCGCAGTTGCTCAGCCCGTTTAACTTCCTCCCCACTATTGGACTTTTGATGACTGCCTTAGTGTGGCTTTTAGATACAAAAATAGGGATAACTAAGACGACTCAATTATTGAGAAAATACATATGGATCATCCTAGGCGTGGCGGCGGCAGGCGTGGCGTTGTTAATATTTGCAATAGCCGCAGGTCTCATAGGGGGCAAGTTTCTCGCCACGCTCCTTCCATTTGGGAGGTCGGCCATAGTGGCGAGCGTAGCGGAGCACAGCACTACGACTTTTACACAAATTTTGTCTAGATATGGAGCTCTGTTGCCGTTTATAGTGGCGTCTGTTCCATATCTCTTCAACCCGCCCGGCCTCTTGGCTTTGACTTATTTAGCCACTGGCGGCTACGCGGCGGCCACTATGGTGCGTTTATTAGTTCTTTTGGCTCCAATTGCAATTGCCGCCGCGGCAGTTGGCATAGTGAGATTGATAGAAAACCGCAGGTTGGGATTCTTGATACTAGTGTCCGCAGCTCTATCTATTGTAATATTAATAAACTCAGTTATGCCTGTTCTAAGCCCACAGAACCCAAGCCAGACAACAGGTCTTGCGAGGCAGCCTACGCAAATAATAGTGTCGGCTGTGGGCGTCGTAAGTGACGACTTTATAGACGCATTAATGTGGTTAAAGACAAGACTCCCGCCATATGAGCCAGTGGCCTCGTGGTGGGACTACGGCTACTGGATCTCTGTAATTGGTAATAAGACAAGTCTTGCAGATAATTCTACAATAAACGCGACTCAGATAGGCAAAATAGGTCTTGGCTTCATGGCCCCACCGGAAGTCGGCGCAAAGATATTCAAAGAGGAGCTTAAGGCGAGATATTTACTAGCCATCATGCCGTTTGTTATTTACCCACTCCCTCAGCTAGGCACAGTGATATTGATCCATGAATACCCCCCCGGAGGCGACTTTCTCAAGTCGTACTGGATGACTCGTATAGCTCTTGAAGACGTCCCCGGCGCCGACGTAATCCTCGGCGCAGTTGGAATGTCTCCAGAAGACTACATATATACAAAAGTGATGTCGTACCCAGGTCCGCCGCCTAGTCCAAATTATGCATACTACACAATAGGCACAACTCCCTACCCGGTCCCCCTGAGTTTAAACAGGACGCTCTACACTATGCTTTTTTCAAAAGTTAGACTACTCCCTATATATGGAAACCTTACTCAAGACCTGCCGTGGGTGTTTGAAGGCGTTGTCCAACTAAATCAATTTACTTCTTTTAGAAGGCTTGGGTTTACAGGTGGCAACGTGGTGTTGCCTATCGACGAGGCTCCCAGAGGTATTATCTATAGACTGTCTGGGTGGACCACAGACGGCGTG
>CAMLLK010000223.1 GCA_946480885.1 uncultured Thermoproteales archaeon | reverse complement strand
ACGTCTTACTTAGAAAAAAAGCTCTGGAGATATTAAAAAGCCAGACCAAGGAGATAGCGCAGCCCCCCAAGAGGTTATCCGACGAAGAGGCTATAGAGATTGTTAAGAAAATCACCAAGGGGGATAGAGCAGTTGAGATAATAGAAAACGCGTTGGCGCTGTATAAGCCACATGCCATATCTCTTTTTAAAAAAATCGCAGAGCTTCACATACAGGGCGTCGTCAAAGAACTAGCTGATTTTGAGCTTTATGAAATGTTGAAAAGAGTAGGTATGAAAGTCCCCGTCCGCACAGAGATAAAAATAGTAAGACACGGGAGGGAGTACAAACTAGGCGAATACTAGCCTCTATAGATTTCGTAAAGTTCGTGAATCATTGTACGCCAATCTATCCTGCGTGCTCTATAGTCGAAGTACCTCCTTACTAAACTTCTTTTTTCTTTCTTTACAT
Source organism: uncultured Thermoproteales archaeon (assembly GCA_946480885.1). The sequence continues at coordinate 2,103 of CAMLLK010000223.1, read as the reverse complement.
ATCTCATACACCGCCTACACCCTAGCCATACATATTCACCATCTTCAATAAACTCCAAAGCTGCCCCACAGATATGACACCTAGCCCCTATCTCTAGCGTAAATAGATCCATCATACATCTACATACCCTATTTTAATAACTACTTTAGATAATTTAAAACCCGGTCTTATAAATAATCGCCCCCCTTCTAGTATGTTTAAAATTTTTCAAAAACTTTTTAATCCCGACAAGAGGAGAAATTTACAACAGCTAAAAGAAGACATTGAAATAGTTTAACAAAGGTCAAAATTTCTCAACAACTTCCCCGCCGCTTTTAAGTCTTCTAATGCATCAAGAAAAAACCTCTTGGCTTCTCTACACCTAGAGTTCCAATAGATAGTATCATCTTTTTCAATTTTCAAAATTTCTACAGTCCAAACTGCGACGTATTCAAGTCTATCGTAGAAATCTATAGGAGGAGGCGGCGGCGAAATCCCCACTTCATTAGCGTAGTGGATTATCAACTCTGGGTTCCTCACAGCCTCCCATAGAAAGTCGTAGAACGACGTCATAGATCCAGCGGCGTGGCCAATCCCAGCTGGACTAATAAGAGTGGTTTAAATTTTAACAAACTGTACTCATCACCTCCGCCGCCGTATACATACTCCTCTCTAAGCAGTTCTTTATCTATAAAAACTGGGATAGGCAAAACTGGGGGGACTCCGCCGACTGGGTAGCCTGTGGCTTCGAGAACTTCCTCAGGCGAAGCTAAACGGCACCCCAGCTTTGCGAGATCTATCTTTTTACTCCCCCTCACAATATACGCCTTGTAGACTCCGTTACACAAAACTACTATTGTCTTGATAATTTTATCTTCGCCGACTCCTAACGCGGCTGCTGCGTCTTTTACTCTACGCACGGGCGTGTTTAAAACAACAATCTCTCCAATTTCACTAAGTTTTGGGAGCATGTCTAAATATCTACTACATATTGTACAAGCCAGTAGTCCTCAATTTGTTTTATCTCCATCATGTGGTATGTCATTGCTTTGACTATTAGCCCTGTAAATCCGTGTTTCTCTTGGCTATATTTTTCTCCATATACAATAGCAAATAGTTTATACACATCCCCTTTCTCTATAGTCAAGTCTATTTTTCTACTTATTGCAAACTTCTCCGCTTCAAAAATATATAGCAATTCATCAATCCACCTAAAGAGTAATCCTTCTAAGTCCTCAGACTCCACCTCTACGACTTTTTTATCCACTGTGTCGACTTTGTCGCTGTAGAATGTCAAATCGGCAAAGGCTATGGCTGCGTTTTTAAAAGCTTCTTCAATATCGCATCCAAACGCTTGTATTAAGACATCGGCTGTGTGGTCTCCATATCTATACTCAGCCGGTTTTTTACAAGACACAGCTGTTATCTATTTATTTTTTAAATCCTTTCTCCGTCAAATTATTATGAAGCTACAAGTAGCTCTAGATTTGATAGATTTAAGGAAAGCTATGGAATTGACTAGAGAGTTGTGTTCTGCAGGTCTTGAACTAATTGAAGTCGGTACGCCTTTGATAAAAACCTACGGTCTGTCCGCCGTCAGTGTAATTAAGACGTCTTGTCCAACTGCAGAGGTTTTGGCGGATTTAAAAACAGCAGATGTGGGAAGGCTAGAGGCTAGATTGGCAAAAGAGTTCGGGGCGGATTGGGGCACTGTGTTAGGCGCCACAAATATAGAAACTATTGAAGAATTTGTCTCAGAAGGCCGCGCCGTTGGGCTAAAAACTGCAGTAGATCTAATAGGCGTCTACAATATAGTAGAAAGAGTCAGAGAGATAAAAAATCGCATAAGTCCAGACCTATTTGTGTTACATATGGGAATAGACGTACAGTTAAAAACAGGTAAGACGTTTATAGAACTATTACAAATGGCGCAACGGCTACGTGAAGAGGGAGTTGGCGTGGCTATTGCCGGCGGTATCACAGACAGAGAAGTAAAATACCTAGTGGAAAATAAGATATACGTAGATGTAGTAGTCATAGGTAGGTATATTGTAAGTGATGAATCTCCAAAGTCGAAATTTATAATGATCAATAATCTATTAAAACACCTTTAAGTGTAAAATA
>CAMLLK010000222.1 GCA_946480885.1 uncultured Thermoproteales archaeon | reverse complement strand
TACGAGATAACCGTTCGTGACTGGAGTTCAGACGTGTGCTCTTCCGATCTGGTGGGGGTGTCCACAATTACAGACCCCTACCAGCCCCCCGAGGCTAAGTATAAAATAACGAGGTCGGCAGTGGAGACACTGGGCCAGTTGGGCTATAGAATTTCTATACAGACAAAATCTGCGTTAGTAATTAGAGACGTCGACTTGTTTAAAAAATACAACGTAGACGTGGGGATTACAATCACTACGTTAAAAGACAAGGCGAGGATTTTAGAACCGCTAGCCGCCCACCCCTTGGCCCGAGCCAAGGCGTTGGAGAAACTGGCGGAGGCGGGAGTAGAGAGGTGGATTTTCTACGGACCAGTGGTGCCGGGCTTTAACGACAAGCCCAGCGACATAGAGGAGGTGGTGGCGCTGGCCTATTCAATAGACGCCACAGTCTACTTCGACAAGTATAGACCAAAGCCGAGGGCGCATATGAGACTCTCTAAGCTGTATAGAGTAGAGGCCTCGGAGACGTGGTGGAGAGAAGTAGCGAAGGCGGCTGGGGAGATATGTAAGAAATACGGAGCCCGTTGTATCTCTTTACCTGATGGACATATATACCCCTGAGTCTATGTCCATATGTATTATGTATATATCAATAGGGCAAGTGGTAGAGTCTTGGTGACTAAGAAAAAACAGAAAGAGTGGACACTCTACGCTGCGTATAGTAGTCTAAAACTCGCCCTAGCCGCGGCCAAGAGACTAGCCGACCTCTATGACTACATTTTAGAGTGGGACCCCCCCAAGGCTCAAAACTGTGTAAATTTTTAGACTTGTCTAACTTCACGTCGATTTTTTATTATCTACATTCGCCAATTTTTTAGCTTTGGGAAAGTTTAAAAAAGCCATAACGTATCTACGACGTGCGTTTTGTAAAACTCATCGGCCCAGCCACTATAGTCTCTGTGGCGTATATAGACCCGGGGAACTTCGGCGCCAATTTAGAAGCCGGTATGAAATTCGGCTTGGCGCTGCTCTGGGTTGTGGCAGTTAGTGGACTACTGGCACTGGCCATTCAATACGTGTCAGGTATGTTGGGAGTGTCTAGAGGCGCCGGCCTCTTCGACCTAATGACGAGACACAGACTGTGGTTCTCTCCAGTAGCCGTGGCTATTGTATTAGCTACAGACATGGCCGAGTTCATGGGCGTCGTGTTGGGGCTCCACCTCCTCTTCGGCATCCCGCTGTGGGCGGCGGCGTTAGTTGGGTTTTTCGACGTGGCGTTTCTTGCCCTGTTGGCAGATAGGAGAGAGCTATTCGCCAAGGTAATTGGAGGCTTCGTAGTGGCGGTGGCCGCCAGTTTTTTAATCCAATTATATTTTATAAAGCCCAATTGGGGCGAGGTAGCGGCTGCGTTAGTGCCGAAGACAGTGACAGGAGACATGGCGTTAGTAGCCGCGGCCATAGTCGGCGCGACGATTATGCCCCACGCCGTCCTCCTCCACAGCCACATAGCCAAGGGCCAGCTCCGGCGGGAACACATGTACCAAACAGCCTTTAATCTATTCGGCGCCTCGTTAATAAACGCAGCTATTTTAATCACAAGCGCCTATGTGTTATACAGCCGCGAAGTAGATATACAAGACGTCCCAAAAGTCCTCGAGCCGCTCTACGGCCCCCTCTCCGCCTTCTTGTTCTCCATGGCGTTGTTACTATCCGGCATATCCTCCTCCGCGGTGTCTGTCGAAGTGGGTGTGTTGACCGCCCGGTACATATTCGGCAGAGTGGTACAGCCCTGGAAAGTGAGAATGGCCGCTAGACTAATCAACCTCGCCCCAGCAGTCGCGGCTGTGGGGGCCTTGGGCTTGTCCCCCATCACAATTTTAGTATATACACAGGCAGTGCTAGCCGCCACACTGCCTATTGTATTGACGGCTCTTTGGCACTATACAAAAGGCCTAGTTGCGCGGCCGCTCTCCATATTGACAATAGCCACGGCTATATACACATCGGCGTTGGTCATTAGCACAATGTATAATAGCGTAATAACACATTAACACGTGGCACACAGCACTGCGAGAGTCAGGTGGGAACACTACCTCGAAGCCATCTACCAACTAGGGCCCGCCGCAACACTTACAAAAATCGCAGAGACACTAGGCGTCAAGCCAAGCACAGCCCGCAAAATGATAGTCCAACTCCAGAGCCAAGGCCTAGTAGAATACATGGGCAGAGAAGGAGTCCGCCTCACAGAAAAAGGCCGTAAAAAAATAGAAGAACTAAACTACATACACAAAACACTAGCCGAATTCTTCAAAACAATAGGCGTAGACGAACAACTAGCAGAAACAGAAGCAGAAAAACTAGAACACCTAATAGACAAAAGAGTCGTAGAAAAAATAAGACAAGCCACCCACCTAATCCAAGCCATCACAACAATATGCCAAAACAACAAAAAACCACCACACAACACCTAACCCAACCCACACCCATTTTTAAACACTCAAACAATATATAAACCGGCGAAAAACTATATACTCTATATATTTTTCGGCGTTTTTAAAACGTCGTGCAGCTTGTTCTTTACTTTTGT
>CAMLLK010000221.1 GCA_946480885.1 uncultured Thermoproteales archaeon | reverse complement strand
CCTCAACTCATGCAACGCCTCTGAGAAGTAGTCTAAAGCAATGCCGTACTCCTGAGATAGGTGATATCTCGCACGCCCAATCTTGGGGAGCTCCCACCCAGGTACAACCCCCCTAATTCTGTCTATCAGCGTCAATAGCCTCTTTTCACTTATCAACTAGATTGTCTAATGAGTTCACACTCGCTTGTAGTTCTTAAAGTCCGACAGCGTGGAAAGTTTTTGAAATATCCACACAAGTTCTAAGGGCGCTGGAGGCACTGGGCTCAACGTCTGTGCCTTATCAACAACGCCCACGTCAATAATCACAACGCCTTCCTCGTACATCTCTCAAGATACTCATTTTGGTTCTTTGGGCCTTGTCCCTCAGTCAGCACTGTATGCATACAACAACGCCGTGTGACCAAATGTAACCTACTCAACTCGGCGAATTTCGCCAAATGTAACCAAAGTAACTAATTAACTTCGTGATCCCCTTAACGTACATTTTTGTTTATAGCTTTGTAAGAGTACATGAGAACCGTGTCGACAATCTTGTACATCGGTTTTCCACTCTCTGTTTTAGATAGACTTAACGCCTCTTTACTAACTCTAACACATGTTCACCCATCTATATCTCTAGGCGAGACCTATAATAGTCGCTTTTACTCCCACTCAAGCCAAACACCTGAGGAAATAGCTAGATTAGTTATAAAGTTTAAATAATGGGTCCTTTTACATATTTCATGGACGAGGACTATTTGGCCCTTCTTGAGAGGGCGTATAAGTTCGTAGCTCCAAAGGCCCAGCGGAGGGCTGAGATTCCCAAGTTGGAGGTTGTGAATATGCCGAGGAAGACTGTGATCTCTAACCTCGGCCAGGTGGCTAAGAGGCTGAATAGAGACCTCTACTTCGTGGCTAAGTTTTTCCAAAAGGAGTTGGCGGTCCCCGGCACTGTTGAAAACGACGTCTTGACTCTACACGGCGAGAAGTCGCCTAAAGTTGTAGAGGCGGTGTATGAACGTTTTATTAGACACTACGTCGTGTGTCCAGTATGCAGTTCGATAGATACAGAATTGAAAAAAGAAGGCAGGCTCTACGTAATGAGGTGCCTCGCCTGCGGGGCCTCGGCCCCCGTTAAGCCTCTGTGATATTTGGAGTAGCTGCGGCCGCCGCCGCGGCCGTCATCTGGGGCCTAGTCATATTTCTATACAAAAGAGAGATGGAGAGCCGCGACCCACTCGTGGTGAATTTCTCACGTCTGCTATACACATCTCTACTCGCCTCCCCCGCCCTGGCCCTGGCCACGCCGACACCCGGCCTCCTCGCCGCCGCCGCCAGTGGAGTCGTCACGTTGGTAGTGGGAGACACGCTCTACTTCTACGCAATACACAAAGTGGGGGGCTCCGTAGCCGCGCCTATTGCATACACCTACGTAGTAATTACACAATACTTCGCCTACCTACTGGGCGAGTCCGTGACGGCGTGGCTCGCGGCCTCTTCAATACTAGTCGTCGTGGGAGTGGCCCTTTTGACAAAGGGAGGCCCCAAGGCCCTAGACCCCCTAGGCCTCGCCGCCGCCGCCGGGGCGGCTCTCACATGGTCGCTGGGCATCACCGCCATAAAGTTGGCCACAGTAGGCGGCGTACACCCCGCCGCGGTGGCCTACATAAGAGCTCTATCCGCCGCCGCCCTGTTGGGGATATACCTAGCCGCCACTAAGAGACTCGCCGTGGTGAAGTCAAAAAAATTCGCCGCAGCCTCGGCGCTAGACCTCGGAGCCGGCTCCGCCCTATTCGCCTTCTCCATAGACTACGTAGGGCTAGCCGCGGCCACGGTCATAGTGGCCACGTCGCCCCTAGTGGCCCAGACATATGCAAAAGCCACCGGCACAGAGCCCCTCACCCCACGCCAGGCGTTGGGGGGAGTAGCCATATTTATAGCAGTGGCCACTGCAGTACTCACCCAGCCCCACATGACGCCAAGCGGCTAGACGCCCCGCCTCGGCGATTTACAACAAGAGCGGATTTAATGCGACGTAAACCACCTACGTCTTCACAACAGAACCACCCGTCCACTACACCACGGCATACTGAAGGCCTCTAGACACGCGACGACGGCGCCTAGAAGCGCCCCCCACGGCGTAGATATCGCCACACGAGACGGGCCATGGGCATCCCGCCCGTGGTGACTACGGCCGACCCCGTCGGCGCCTTAAACACTCCAACGTGGCTCTACACTCATCTGCGCCGTCGGCGCAGAACTCCCACCCGCGGTCCGTCTTACAGATGGTTATACAGTCTTTCAACAGCCCGGCGTGGGCTATGAAATTCCTAATGTTAGAGTCGCCGCATTTACAGTCTGGCCGCCGGGCGGTAGAGTCCGGCGAGGCGTAGCGCTGAAACAACTCGCCTAGTTTAAAACACTTCCCCTCCAGCGACGGGTCTCTCTCCAAGTGGCCGTATCTCTCAAGCAAGACTCTGTACACAGTATTTAGCTCATTCTCAAGGACGGCCTCCGCCGTGGGCGTCAGCCTCTCCCGTATATCCCACCCATGGAGGAACTCTCGGCTCGCGCGCCCGCGGGGGGGGCGGGGGGCGG
>CAMLLK010000220.1 GCA_946480885.1 uncultured Thermoproteales archaeon | reverse complement strand
AAAGGCGACGCGGTGAGAATCCTCAAGAGTCTCTTAGGGCTAGACTATGTTGTCTACCTAGGCGACAGTGAAAACGACAGACCCGCATGGGAGGTCGCCGACGTAAAAATTCTAGTTCGGCATAGCTATAACTCGCATATTAAGACGAAAGGTCTGTTGCCCATACCTATAGAAGAGCTCCCGGCATACCTCCAAGAAGTGTTAAGAGCAGTGGCCGAGGCCTCTCAGTAGTAGAGAAAAATTTATTAACTCTAAAGTGGAGGAAGCCGGGGGGCCGTAGTCTAGCCTGGCTAGGATGCCGAGGGCTTTACACAGAGCCCGTATAGGCCTGGGGCTTAGCCCCGCTAACCAGCGCGCCGGTGATCCCGGGAGGACAAAGTCTCGGGAGTTCAAATCCCGGCGGCCCCACCATTATTACTTTAGCCCCGCTTTAGCTACTGCAGATTAACATAGCGCCCGACTCGTCGCCGATTTGACAATACTTACATAACGAGACTATAGAGATGTGGGGACACACTTTTTACAAAGTACAATTCTTAACTTATCAAAGATATATTTAGAAAACTCCACCGCTTGACGTTAGTGTTGTCGATATGTAAGTGAAATCCTCTTCGCTGAGGTTGACTCTAAAGGCTCCGGCAATTTCGTCAATGTGGTCTTTTCTCTCTGCCTTTGGTATAGGCACGACGCCTTTTTTAACATACCACGCCAAACTCACTTGGACTGGCGTGGCGTTGTATTTTTTTCCAATTTCTATAAGTCTCCGGTCTTTTGCCAAAGCCCCCTTCTCCAATGGCGTATATGCCATATACATCATGCCATTAGACAAAACATAAGGAATCAAGTCGATTTCATCACGTCGATAGTATAGCGAATATCTATTCTGCACCGCGGCCACTTCGTACTTTTTAACACATGTCTCTGCTTCTTGTAGTTGTTTAAGAGTGAAATTACTGACGCCGAAGTGTCTCACTAGGCCCATGTCGACTAATGTCTCAAAGGCCTTGATTGTCTCACATATGGGAGCTGTGTCAGAAGGCCAATGCAGTAGGTAGAGGTCTATGTAGGTGCCAAGTCTCTTTACGCTAGCCTCTGCTGATTTAATTACGTCGTAGAACCCCGCGTGAGTAGGCCACACTTTAGTCACTATAAAGACTTCATCTCTGGGAAATTTTTTAATCGCCTGTCCTACTAACTCTTCTGTATGCCCCCCGCCGTACATCTCTGCCGTGTCTATAACCCTAAGGCCTTTCTCAACGGCGTATTTAATAGCCTCTATCCACATGGAGTCTCTACTACTATCAGCTGCCCAAAACCCCCCACCTATCCCCCACGTGCCTAGCCCTATGGGAGATACACAGCCCACTCTACGAAAACAAACTTTCACGTTGGGTATTGATATGTCTCTTTAAAAGTTGTCAATTATTAACATTGAAGGCATAAGGAGAGTAGCCCGGCCGGGATTCGAACCCGGGCCACGGGGTCCAGAGCCCCGCATCCATGGCCGAGGCTGGGCTTTCTTTGGCCGCTAGACGACCGGGCTCGACTATTTTTGATACTCTGCTTTTAAATTTTTTCTCTAAATAACTCAGCTACTTTTTTCCTTGTCTCTCTGTAGTCTACCACCGGCGGGGGGTAGTGGGGGATTTTACACGTCACTGGGTCGTGGAGACAGTGACAGTCTACGTCTTTCAACTCTGGTATGTATTTCTTTATATATAGACACTGCGGGTCTAGTTCTTTCGCCTGTTTCACTGGGTTGAATATCCTAACCATGTAGTCGGTGCCGACTGAGGCTACCCACTGCCAATTGCCTACGTTTACAACTTCGTCGTAGTCAATTAGATGTTTTTGGAAAAACGCCTCTCCAATACGCCAGTCTCCCAGTAGGTCTTTTGTAAAGAAGCTAGCTAATAACATTCTTAGTCTGTTGTGTATCCACTTCTCTTCTTTTAGTTGACGTACGGCGGCGTCTATTATGGGGTATCCCGTCTCTCCTTTAAAAAAGGCGTCGAGGTGTAAATTTCTCCAGTTCACCCCCCGTCGGTCTATTCTCAACTCTAGCGTATTCATATGTGGGTGTTCTGTCTTCAGGGCGTACCAGTACTCTCGCCAGGCGAGTTCTTTCACAAAGTCTTCACTATCTCTACTCAGTGCGTATATATGTCTAATAGACACGACGCCGAATCTAATATAGGGAGATAGTTGACTAGAGCCGTCTAGTCTTTTCCTCAGCCACTTGTAGTCTCTAAAGCTGTACCTCAGGCGGGTCTCTACGTCACCAGCAGTAAATGTCCCGATGTGGTATTTTAACACACGTGCGGCCTCTACCCACGTCGGCTCGTCCTCGGCCTTGACAAATCTGCCCCGGGGCCTCCCAGCCGTTTCTAAATCAAGTAAATTACTCCACTTTTTGTAAAAACTTGAAAAACTCCAGAAATTTTTCACTTTTCGATAGTCTACTAAAAAGTTGTCGAATACTTTTATAAACTTTGTCTTTTTTTCACTACATATCTTCTCTACTTTTGCCACTCTCAACTCTCCACTCCAACTCCCAGCCTCTGCAGTGACTACGGCCTTGGGT
>CAMLLK010000219.1 GCA_946480885.1 uncultured Thermoproteales archaeon | reverse complement strand
TATTTAAAATCGAGGAGAAAATAACGTCAAAAAACAGCAAGCCACACTGGGAGGCGCGGCAACCCGCGCGCGGCGGCTCAGGGCTTTTTTTCCAACGCCCATTAAATCAAATGCTCTTTCTATCAGCCGTCTGCAGAGCCTTGCAATTGCGCAATACCCTGGGCGCGGACAAAGGCCGTATAAGAGGGACGCGGAAACACGCGATCATTTTGAAAGCATTGCGATTCTTAACGGCGATAAACTTTTAAACCTTAGGAGAAAGGGAAAATTGGCGGGGGTGCCCGAGCCAGGCCAAAGGGGCAGGGCTCAAGACCCTGTGGCGTAGGCCTGCGTGGGTTCAAAGGCGGATCCGCCGGACAAATCCCACCCCCCGCACCACCTCTTTATAAGAAGCAATTCCACAATAAAGAAATCAAAAATTTCACTATACCTAGTTTTGATCTTCCTTGTAATTTACTAAAAGTATACTTGATTTATAACTATCCACCTTAGGCCCCATGTGCCCTCGTTATCTCGATATTTCCTCTTTTTTATCTGCCTTCTGCCACATCGTCATGGCGTAGGTATTATCTTTAATGAGTAATAGTTTCGTGAGATGGCTGTCAGCTTTGTTGCTGTTGGAAGCATAATTTTTAGACTATCGCCTAAAAGGTATAGCTATAATAGTCATATGCGGAAAAAGACTGTAGACCTACCTATACTCTTACGGCGCCTCTATCCTCATGCACATATCCTCCCTTTGAAGCCAAGCGGAAATATTTTACAAACTCCTCTCATTCCTCCCTTGGGAAATACGCCACTTGCAACTCCCTCGCCAGCCCCTCGTCGCCAACGACGACAACCACGGCCCTCCCCAGCCACCTCCTCAACTCCTCAACACTCCCCACGCAGACCACCTCCCGATGCCCTAGACATCCGCCGTACACCACCAACATAACCCTAGACGCCAGCTGGGGGTAAATACCTTACCACAGCCTCTTACCTCTCAACCGTTTCAACCTTCCTACCAGCTCTCCGCGTCGGCCTCTGTCCTAGGCGCTCGGCGGGGCTAGTCCCAGCAGATAGCTCGCTAGTAATAACACCGTATACACTAGAAAGAACATATTTGTCATTAATGCCATTCCGCGGTTGAAGTCGTCTCCCCTCAGCCCAAAATAGGCAACAAGGGGCATGAGGGCAACGCATGCGTAAAACATTGGCAACTCGAGGGCCGGCTCATATACCACGAGTGGGGCGAATATATACCCCATTAACACCGCCACTGCCATCGCCGCCTTTACCCCCGCCAGACTATACGTGATAAAAAGAGCTATGACAAATACCGACGTGGAGAGGAAAAGCCGCCTAATAAGCGCCACGGCGTCGCCTAAGCCGGAGAAGAGATAAGCCGTGAGAAAGATCGAGACAAATCCAAGAGTTAAGAGGATGTTTAAAAGACGGGGGTTGGGAAAGGGAGGCTTCTTACCACCACTCACCGCCATGCTTCTCACGTAGCTAATAGCCTCGGTTAGAATACTACGGCACCCGCCAAAATAACTAGCTTGCATGCTTATGAGGTTCTGTGCGACTGGCCGTCATCCTATACGCCACGGCGGCTACTACGTATGGCGCTGCGGCTAGGGCGCTCCCCCATGAGGGAGTTGCCAGCGAGAGTAGCGAAGACAGCCACGGGACTACGTAGGCATGTCCAGCCCCACGAGTCCCAACATGAAGCACCGAGGCCAGTAATAAGCTTAGCAATAAAGGCGGGCCAACACCGGCAAATATGTAGTAAACCACGGAAGAAGCCGACGCATTTATCCAAAACCCAGCCAAGCCCCTGGGATTAAACCGAGGAGGATTCTTAGCATATTCGACATAATACACATATACACCGAATACCAACACAAAAGCCACTGAGATGAAGAAAACTACAGTGGAGAATACAACATCGGCCGACCACATCGCGTAAAACAAAAACATGTAAGGCATGGGATCAATAACCACTGCCTTAATATGAGGCTTTAACAGCAGATACGCGACTATGAAATAGGCGGCGGTGGAGGTGATATACTCAAACCGCATTTCCACAGGTATGGCCAGTGAAAAAAGCCAGGAAAAAACTAGTACTATAAATTCCCCGATGACCCCCTTCACCTACACAGAAGGGCGCCTCCTACGGATCCTCTAATAAGCCAATAGCTCTTTAGACCAACGCTCGCCAAAGTGTTAGTTGGTATGATAGCCGTAATGAAACCATGAACTCCTGCCCATATGCCGCATATCGTTGCCCGTCTTAAGTCGCGGGTGGCTTGATATGCCGTATAAGCAGCCACAACTCCACTGGTAATTCCCGCGATTAGGCCGTACACGATGACGGGTTTGATATCGGTTACCAGGGCATATCCCCTTTTCAACGGTGTGTCTATGTCTGTGCCTGCTACTGCTCTTGATATCTTCATTAGGGCTTGGGATATCTGTGGATATGCCTGGGGTTTATACTGCTTGTCTGAGGCTTGCCACTTTTTGGCTAGTCTATCCACTGCTGTGGATAGTAAGGCGTAGTACTGCGAGAGAGTGAAGTTGCCCTCCACCACAACCCAGTCGCCGAAGTAGACAGTCTTGTTCTTAAACC
>CAMLLK010000218.1 GCA_946480885.1 uncultured Thermoproteales archaeon | reverse complement strand
AATTCTGGGGATTGACATAGCCCCAGGCGGCTCCTTTGGCTATGCCCTTTGGGAAGAGGGCAAGATAATAGAGAAAGGTACTACAGACGTCAAAGAATTAGCTAAACTCTTTAAAAAGTACAAAATTGAAACGTTGGCAGTTGATAACGTAGGGGAGTTGTTTCAATATGCAAAAGTCTTAGTTAAACTATTGGGTAAACTGCCCTACGTCGTCGATGTAGTAGAAGTCACGAGGACACAGAATGGTGGATTTCGAAAAGTAGAAGAGTTAGTCGGAGAGTTTTTCAATATTGAGATTGCTAGAATTAATCCAGAGGAGACCGCCTTCTACCTAGCTCTGTTGGCCAGCCGGGGGGTGGGGACTCCAGTCAAATTATTTGAAGAAGAGACTGTGGTTTTAGTCTATAGGAGAATTTCCACCACGCCTGGGGGGATGAGTAGGAATAGATATATGAGAAATATCACACATCGTATAAAATCAACTGCTTCTAAAATTGAGACTAGGCTAAAGGAGGCGAGACTAGACTATGATCTCTTTATTAAAGAAGAGTCCGGAGAAGTCACTTCTGCAAAGTTCATAGTGTACGCAAATAGAGAAGTAGTTAGGCGATATGTAAAGCCGATGAGAAGTGTAGACATTGCGATAGCTGTATACTCAACTCCAGCGCGGCGAAGTAGAGAACCAACTACGAATAGATATCTAATACTTGGAGTAGACCCCGGCGTGGTGACTGGTTTAGCAATTCTAACTCTTGACGGCGACGTATTAGACACAGTGGCTAGACGTAGTTTCTCCAGAGGAGATATACTGAGGTATGTACACCAATGGGGAGTGCCAGTGGTGGTGGCCACAGACGTAAAAGAGCCGCCGGAGTTTGTAAAAAAACTAGCCGCTATGTGCGGCTCTGTGCTCTACAGCCCTGGACGTGATTTAACTACAGAGGAGAAAAGCCAAATTTTACAAAAGACTAAGTGGAGAGCTTCCACTAGTCACGAGCGAGACGCCTTGGCGGCTGCTTATAAAGCATATTTAGAGTATAAGCCAAAGTTTGAAAAAATTACTAGAGAATTTGGAAATATCTTAAAGTTTGACCAAGTGGAGTACGCCAAGGCTTTAGTAGTTCGTGGATTCTCAATAGCACAGGCTGTGTCAGAGGCCTTGAAGAAGAGAGATGAAGAAAAGACAAGAGTTATTTATGTAACTATAGAAAAGCCTTGTGTAAAACATGATGATTTTCTACAATCACGTGTTAAGGCGCTGGAATATGAAAATAAAAAACTCTTTGAAGAATTAGAAAACCTACGCCACGAGTATATAAAAATCAAAAGACAGCTAGAAGATGAAAAATGGCGAGATGTAAAATATAGAGAGCTACAGACGAGAATCGACAACTTAATACAGATATTACATGAGAAAGAGAGAGAACTTTCAAAATTTAAAGAGCTTGTATTAGACATATTATTAAACTTTGGTTCAAAATATAGGCTTGTCCATAGCGATGAATTATTTGAATGTAAAGGCGGTGAGGAGGTGGGGGTAATCTGTAGAAATTTAACGTCCATTGAAGAATCTGTCGCTAGGAGGTCGTTGGGAGTGCCTCTAAATCTCGTCGCTGTTTTACAACTCAAAGACTTCTACGTAATAGATCTCGACGCCGTGAGACAATGCCAGGAGGAGATTAAGAGAAAACTCGACGGCAATAAGCCACTCGACTTGAAAAAACTATTAGAGCAATACAGACGTGGACTAATATAGAGAGACCTCTCCACTCAGTATATATTCAGTAATATATGCAATCTTCTCTAACTCTCCTCTCGCTATAGCTTCAATTTCTCTTCTTGTCTCTCCAGTAAGTTCGCCTTCTTTAATTATTTCGATATTTAAAATCTTAGGCTCGTTAATCGGCCTCCCTATTTGAGAAACAATTTCTACATACGCCTCGGTAACACCTTTAACCTCTGCATATATCTTATCTGCAATTCTCTGAGCCACTACGTTGTAGATCTTGCCCACATGGCTCACTGGGTTTTTACCAGCCGCCGCCTCTAACGACATAGACCTCATGGGCGTGATTAATCCATTTGCTCTATTGCCTCTACCCGTCATGCCATCGTCACCGTGTTCTGCAGAAGTGCCCGTCACAGTGAGGTAGTAAATGTCGTATTCTGGCTTGTCTGCGGCATTTATTGTAACCTCTACGTTGTAGTCGGGAACTATTTTGGCGGCCATGTCTTCAATAGATTTCTTAATATCTTCTTTCACAGATAGGTAGTGGCTTTTGTCTTTAGTTAATCTACTAATAATAGCAGCTGCCACAGTTAATTTTATATCCCTACCCACCCGCACCCCCATTACTTTGACGTCGTCCCCCACTTCTGGGTACTGAGCTTTAAAATCTCTAGAGTTAAGTAGGCGTTCTGTCCTGTATACTAAATTCTCTAGTGGAGTCAAAGGCGCATAACCTACTCCCACAGATGTGTCGTTGGCCAGTGGAATAGTCCTCGCACCTAGATCGTAAATACCAACTAAATCCGCAGAACCTTGCCCAATTTTGTAATCTATAACCACGTGGAGGTCTGGGTCTATGAATCTAAAATTTTGTTTTATCCAATCACGCGCAGCCT
>CAMLLK010000217.1 GCA_946480885.1 uncultured Thermoproteales archaeon | reverse complement strand
TGTAGACGTCCACCTACCCCCGCTTAAGGCCAGCGCCTTGGCGCTGGGGATTTTAAGAGGTAAATACGACGCGGGGCCTGTGTTTGTAATATCTGAAAAGAGAGATAGAGTATTAGACAAAGTAGTTCAACTGGGGGGCCACGTGGTAGTTATAGAAGAACTAAACGACCCGTGTGGGATGTTTAAAAAAAGAGGCGTGGAGAAGTATCGAATAGATCTATCTCTCTGTGATCGATGTGGAGATTGTCTAAAGACTAAATGTCCAGCAGTTGTTATAAACGTCAAGGGATATCCAGAGATTACACAAGATTGTACAAACTGTGGTGCCTGCGCGATAGTATGCACAAGAGGAGCTATAAGTTGAATATTATCAATACAGGCGATAGAATATACATAGGAGATAGAGAAATAGACATATCTAACGTCAAACCCGTGGACTTACTACTCGCGGCTCTGGCATACGGAGTGGGGATTAGATATATAGACAAAACCGGCGAGGAGTTCAGAATGGAGTGTGAAGTCGAGAACTACAGAATTAAATGTAGGGCAAAGTGCAGCGGCGAGGAGGAGAGGTGTTTAGTCTTCCGGACGTTAAAAGAGACAATTGAGTTTCAATGTATTGAATAGGCGAAAAACTTATATACATATTACAAAACTAAATACGCCCCGGCGAAAGCCGGCGGGCCGTGGGAAGACCACCCCAGCCGGTAGTCTAGCCAGGTCAAAGGGACGGCCCGGCTATGGATGTGGGCCTTTTCGGCAGGCGCCGAGGCTACTCGAGCCCGTGACCCGGGTTCAAATCCCGGCCGGGGCATCACACGCCGTGAAAGACTTAAAAAATCTTGAGAACCGACTCTTAGGGCCCGTAGCTCAGCCTGGATAGACGCCGCCGGCGGTCTAAAGCGGCGGCCTGCGGAGCCGTAGATTGGCAAGAGCCAAGCGAAAGTCGTGGGTTCACGGAAGCCGGCCTAAAAATCCCGCCGGGCCCGCCACGTTATAACAATTCATACAGTGTAGTTATTACTCTATCCGCCTCTCTACAGCTCCCCCCGCCTCTTTGTATACAGACCCCCACGGCACCTGCGTTTTTCGCCATGGCCATGTCGTAGTCTGTGTCTCCAACCACTACCATGTCTCTAGGGGCGATGGAGAAATACTCAGCTACTTTAAACAAAGGATCTGGCGCAGGCTTGCCCCTAGGGACTTCGTCTCCGCCTATGACTAAATCTACGTAGGGGAGAAGGCCTACAGTTCTTAAAATTTCTCTGGCCACGTAGCCGCTTGAAGACGTCACCACGGCCACGGGCCTTTGGATGTATTTCAACACAGCGGCGTCTTCGTAAAGTTTTACATATGAAATATATTTTTCTAAAAACAGTCTGTTTTTAAAAGCGGCTAGTTCAAAAGCCCCGGCGGGGTGTAGTCTCTTGGCGATTTCTAACGCAGGGAGTCCCATATATGGCTTAACCTCGTCGATCTCTTTCCTAACTCCAAATAACTTAAGCGCCTCTATCCAAGCCGCTATGTGCGCATCTACTGAGTCTACCAACGTGCCGTCTAAGTCGAAGACGTACACACGGCGACTGTTCTACGTTTTATATACATTACGGCAGCGGCTCTAGCTCTTGAAGGCCGTGGGGATCTACTCTAATCTTCCCCACTCTCACCTCGTCGAAGTCGTCAGTAGATACATACGCCGACGGCGACGGCTCAAATTTTTCAAATACTGCGTAGCCCACTAGGCGGCCTTTTTTATAAAGCGCAGCAAAAACGTTTTTAAAATAGTGGGGCGGGACCGCGATTTCTCTACCGCGTCTCTGTGGCTCTTCTACATCAGCCGCTACGTACCGCCCCCATAGACAAGAGAGGCCTCCTCTCTCCCATTTACAAAAGGCTAGACTCTCATGCGGTATCTGAATCTTTTTTATAAGTGATATATGGCGTCTGTAGGCGTAGTTTCTCAACTCTCTCCTCTCTTGCGGCCCCCTCTGTAATATATGCCTAGGTCTACTCAACAGTCTACCTGGCAGAACTACCTCGCCTATGTTTAACACTGTTGGCTTAACGGCGTCGATAATAGACCACAACATCTGTAGGCCGCGGCCAGTGGTCCACCCCGGCGTGTTTATTATAATTAAGTGGGGGTAGTTTGCAGAAGCTTTTTTAAAACATTGAACTACACCAGCCACTAATAGATCCTCCACGCCTTGGAGATTTACAGTGCCTACGTAGTATCCATCTAGAGGTTGGAGTTGAGAAATGTGTAGAACTGGAGCAGAGGTGCAGCTATATGTAACGAAACCGGGCGGCCCTATGTCGGACTGGCCTACGTCGGCGTCTATTACACATACTCTCTTCCCCCCAGCCACATGTCTATTGACTAAGTATGTGGATAGACTACTTTTTCCAGAGTCGGTCGGCCCCACTAAGGCCACTGCCCCCTCTGTCTCTATATTCCAGTCCTCTGGAATTGTAGAGCCAGCGACTAAAGTAACCGACCCCTCCTCTATGTAAATAACGGCGGGTCCCTCCACTGGGTATTGTTTATAGAGGGGCACTTCTATTTTTTTAAACAATACCCCAATTACTCTACAACTATTTATACATTTGGCCGACGCCGGGCCTTTTAATATCGCCGTA
>CAMLLK010000216.1 GCA_946480885.1 uncultured Thermoproteales archaeon | reverse complement strand
CCCCACACCACCACTCTTTCCCTACACGACGCTCTTCCGATCTTAAAAACTGCCCAGCGACTGCTAGTATATACAACGTCAACACCGCCATTAACGCCATATATAGATGGAAGAGCAGCCTCATAGAGATTTTATAAACTCCACCATTTCCTCTATATCTCCCCAAGCCTTCTCTATAAAGACCTTGAGTTTTTCAATAGGCAATATATGAGACGCCAATATCAACAACACTGCTGAAGCCACTGCCGCTATTAGGAAATATATTAGTTCTTCTACCAACACAACCTACTTGTCTTTATGTTTAACTTAAGGCGTGAAATTTATTAAAACCGCCTATACACCCCATTGATGTTTAAACTTTTGTCTAACTACAACGCACATACAGTAGAAGAGGCCGTGAGGAATTTTTGGGAGAAAGAAAAAATTTTTGAAAAATGGAAAACCTGGCGAGGTGGTCAGAAGTATACATTTCTAGAGGGGCCGCCTACTACAAACGGGATGCCGCACGTAGGCCATATAAGAGGGCGTACGTACAAAGATGTAGTTCTGAGGTTTTATAGACTACTGGGATACGACGTATGGGTACAAGGCGGCTGGGATATGCAAGGCATGCCTGTAGAGTGGGAAGTAGAGAAGAAGCTAAAGCTAAAAAGTAAAAAAGACATAGAGCGCCTTGGGTTGGAGAAATTCGCACTTGAGTGTAACTCTCTAGTAGACGAATACTTAGTCCATTGGAGAGAGTGGGGGACAAGGAGACTTGGGCTTTGGCTAGACATAGACAACGCCTACGAGACTAGAAGCCCTAGGTATATGGAATACACATGGAGAGTAATAAAGAAGGCGTATGAAAAAGGCCTATTGTTAGAAGACTACCGCGTCCTCTGGTTCTGCCCACGATGTGAAACCTCTTTAAGCGACCATGAAGTCGACTTGGGCTATGAAGAGAGAGAAGACCCGTCGATATTTGTTAAATTTAAAATCGAGGGGAGAGAAGACGAGTATTTAGTCATCTGGACCACTACGCCTTGGACTTTAGTAGACAACGAAGCCGTGGCTGTACACCCCGACTACCTCTACGCTAAGGTGAAAGTAGAGGAGAGAGAACATTGGTGGCTAGCCGAAGGGCTTGTGTCTAGCTTAATGAAAAAATTCGGAGTTAAAAATTGGCGTATTGTAGATGTTAAAAAAGGCGCAGAGTTAGTTGGCGTTAGGTATGTACACCCCCTCGTCGAAGAAGTGCCAGAAAGAGGCACACGGCCCCACATGGTAGTGGCTGCAGAGTTCGTAACGTTAGACCAGGGGACCGGGCTAGTACACATCGCTCCAGGCCACGGGCCGGAGGATTTTGAAGTAGCCAAGAGGTACGGCCTCTCTATTACAAATAGTGTAGATATCAACGGACTCTATAATGAAGCCGGGGGGAGGTACTACGGGAAGCATGTCTACGACGTAGATAAAGAAGTTATAAAAGACCTCAGGGATAAAAACCTTCTTGTATATGAAGAAAAAATACGACACGAATACCCACACTGTTGGCGCTGTGGCTCTAAGTTAATTCTAAGAGCCGATAGACAGTGGTTTATAGCTATCTCAAAAATAAGAGACAAAATGTTTGAAGAGTTGAAAAAAGTAAACGTAGTCCCCTCCAAACTAAGAGATAGATTCGATATCTTTGTCCAAAACGCTAGAGATTGGAACTTGTCTAGAAGTCGTGTGTGGGGCACACCACTGCCTGTGTGGAGATGTAAAAAAGACGGCCGTATTTTAGTAATTGAATCACTTGAAGAACTTAAGTCTCTAGCTAAAGAACTACCCGCTACAGACGACTTTAAACTAGCTCACAGGCCGTGGATAGACATGGTAAAAATATCCACTCCAGACTGCGACGAGTGGATACGCGAGCCGTACGTCATGGACGTGTGGCTAGACAGCGGAGTGGCTTGGATCGCCGGAGTAGACGGCGAGAGGAATCAAGAGCTTTGGAGAAGTCTCTACCCTTTTGACTTCGTCACAGAGGGGATCGACCAGACCCGTGGGTGGTTCTACTCCCTCCTGGCCACCGCCGTATTGTATACAGACAAGGCGCCGTATAAGACAGTTTTAATACAAGGCCTAATACTTGACAAACACGGCCAGAAGATGTCTAAGAGTAAGGGCAACGTCATATGGGCTAGAGACTTGTTTGAAAAATACGGCGCCGACCCGGTGAGGCTGTATATCCTCATTAAGGCCGCCCCTTGGGAAGACTTATCTTTCGACCCCGACGAGATTAAACATATAGTCGGCGACTTGAACATCTTGTGGAATATTGTGAGATTTGCAGACACCTATATGTCTATAGATAAATTCGACGCGAGTCAGTATAGACTAGAGGAGTGGGTGGAGAGGGGGCTTGAAGAAGATAAATGGCTCCTATCTGAGTTGAACCAATTAGTTAAAGAATTTGCACAGTATATGAAAAATTTTGAATTTCACAAAGCCGCGTATATATGGCGTGAGTTTGTAGTAGAGACTCTAAGCCATAGATATATTAGACTATTAAGAAGAAGAGTCTGGACAGACGAACCTACACTTGACAAATACGCAGCGTATGTTGTACTTCACAGATCAGAAGAGCACACGTCTGAACTCCAGTCACGAACGGTTATCTCGTATGCCG
>CAMLLK010000215.1 GCA_946480885.1 uncultured Thermoproteales archaeon | reverse complement strand
AGGATGTATATCAACGCCCATCTCTTATTCAATATCTTTTAAAAGATGTTTGCCAAGCGGTGCCGTCCTCCCCCTCTTCGCTGTTTTCCTCCACCGCCTGGCTGAGGCCCGGGTGGTACTGGGCGGTGTCCACACTCGCCTCCAGGCTGGGGACTTCACTGGCCGGGGCGACCAGGGCGGCAATTAACTTTGCCATAGCCTCCTTCGACCGGATCGACGCGTCAAAGGTCCTCGAGGAGCTTGAGGCGGCCCCGGCCAGCCCCAACTTCCGCCCCCAGCTGGGCAGGCAGAGGGAGGTCCGCCTTTATCTATACGCCGGGTATGCGCTGAAACAGCTCAAGAGGAGGCTTAGGGAGGCCACTGGGCGGGACAGGGTGAGCCACGGCTTCGCCGTGGCATTTGCAACAGTGGCTTATATGATGTACGCGAGGAGGGAGTCCCTACACCCAGTCCTCGTAGACATGCTGAGGCAGGTGTACGCCGCCGTGAGCGGCGAGTCTCGCTTCGATAGGAAGAGGAGGGCGCTGTCGGAGCTCTACCGCCGTCTAGACACGGCGAGGCGCCTAGAAAAGAGCGGCGTCCGAAACGCGGCGGAGATCTGGATGGGGTTCATAAAGGAGGTGGAGCAGACCGACGACCCGGTCCCAGTTCTGAAACGCCTGCTGGGCGGAGAGGCTCCGAGGGTTGTAGTGGCAGATCAGTACAGAGAAATGTGGGCCAAGCTTCTGGAGGACTCCGGCGGC
The DNA here is from genome assembly GCA_946480885.1 of uncultured Thermoproteales archaeon. The sequence goes on along the minus strand of CAMLLK010000215.1, from coordinate 1,922 downwards.
GACCCCCAGAGGTTTAGGCAACTTTTCTGGCTACGTAAGGACGGGATCAAATCCGCGGCTAGGACCAGGGCGCAGAGAGAGGCGGTGGAGGCAGTCGCAGGCCTTGTCGACACGAGGCCGGATATGGCTGTGGAATACGCCAAGGCCATTGTGGACGGCCGCTACGTCAAGTTGGAGCGGGAGGTGGACCGGGGGGAGGTGAGGAGGAGGGCCGAGGAGTGGCTTGCCGCTCTGCGCCACGCCTTGAGGGGGGCCTACCGGGAGGCGGCCGAGAGGGGGGCGGAGCTACACGTAGCCGTGGCGGCGAGGGGGGAGCTCTTGAGGAGGTTTTCACGTTGGTATAGACGCTACGGCAAGTACATGGACGGGGAGCTGGCCGGGAGGCTAAAAGCCGCCGCGGCTGTGGCAGAGGCCTTTGAGGAGTACCGGCGATTCTTCGCGATTGATAGGCACAACGACGGGGAGGCGCCGAACACGGGCGACGACGTTGCCAGACTCCTCGGCCTCCACCAGAAGCTGGCCGACGCTGTTGTCAACTTCATAATCTCCGAGAGAGTCTTTCAACATCCGCCCTCCCAAAGCGGCGATCCATGAGCTATATGCTCCAGCTGGTGGAGTCTCTGTATAAAGAAGTAGCCACAACGATCCCGCCCGAGCTACGGGCCAGGTACGAGCGGAGGTTGCAAATGGACGAGAGGGAGCTCTGGGACCTCTTCAAAGAGCTCTACCGCTACGCCGGCAAAAACCTCGCGTCAGTTGACGATCCGAGGCGCTATGAGCGGGTAGACGACGTGGAGGAGGTCGTGGTGGACGACGTCGAGACAGTAGAGGGTGAGGAGTACGAGGCCGTGGAAGATACGGAGGAGGTCTTGGAAGACGACGAATACGTTGGGCAGAGGGTCGTGAGAAAAAGATGGTTAAAATAACTGCGACTTATTTCAAGTCAGGTCGACTTTGCTCTATGTTTGAACGTATAAAAAGACATACGTTCTTGTAACTGTAACGCCTGTTGCCACAGCGCTCAACGGCATTCTGCCAAAGGGGACAATTGCCGTTGTGCAAGGGCCGTGCATATTCGGCCTGGAACTAAACCGTTACACAGTCTTCCTAGGCCCAGCAGAGCTCCTGTCACTAATACGGGAGTACATCTCCTCGCCTATCTTCGCTCCCTTTGCCGATTTTCTTATCGTTGCCGACACAGACTATGAAGAGCTGGAAGCCGCCGGAAGACACTACGGCGTATCTGCATATGTGTCGTGCATAGCAGACGCCCCTTCGCCTGCGTACATACTCCTATGCGAAGTTCACAGAGAGCTCGGCGATTTATTGACAAGAGCTCTCGGCGCCACGCCTTACAGAGGCGAATCTGCGTTACAACTAGTAAATGCCAGGATTGCAGTAAAAAAAGAGGGTTAGAGTTTGAGCTCCCGCAACTCATAGAATTGCGATAGATAGCCCCAGAAACGGCCAAATCTTGCTCCGGCAAAAATTACTTTCTTATCGCCATCTGGCCGGATCCGGCCCGAGAGCTGAATAGCATTAACAATTTCCGCGATATCGGGATCAGCACCTCTAGATCTCATATAGCGGCGTACGCTAATATGCAGACTCGGCCACAGGACAATAGCAACGTCGAAGTCAAGAAGGTCGACGCCCAGACGGAACTTCCCCCAGGCGTCGAAAATCTCTACGTTATCATATCGTTGTTTTAAGTCTTCAAGGAGACTCCGCCGCGATGTTGTCGCACAAACGGCTATGCGAAAGCCAGTGCTTGCCCCAGCCCAGCGCAACAACTCAGTAAGGTAATATGACGCGTCTAGCTCGTCTAGGCGATCGTAACGCCACTCATAGTCAGTAAAGACATATGCCACCGGTTTTCTCTCCGGTTTAGATCGGAAGAGCACACGTCTGAACTCCAGTCA
>CAMLLK010000214.1 GCA_946480885.1 uncultured Thermoproteales archaeon | reverse complement strand
GCCCCCACGTAGCCTAACGAAGATGCGCCGCCCAGCCGGGAGGCGTATGCCTTAGCTGCCACGTCTGCGTAAGCCATAATAAAAGAGTAAATCACCGCCGCAGAGAAAAAGTGTAACAAGCCGCCATGGGTAAAACATATAGCTAAGGCGATGGAGAGAGGCGGTGCAATTAGTAAAATCTTGGCGTCTCTATCGTATAGAGCCCCCCAGAGCAGAGAGGCGGGTATCTCAGCCACCATGGCGACTAAATATAGGAGAGAGGCTAACCACGCCGTTTCAGACAGTCTATACATAAAGAGAGATATGTGGACTAAAGAGAGGCCAAGTAGAAACTGAGACACTCCAAAAACCGCAATCTCTCTCCTAAATTTAACGCCCCCGACGCGGCGGATGGGGGAGAGAGGCGTCCTTTGTCTATATGCAATATATAACACTAACAATGCAGCGAGGCCAGGTACTAGAGCCATTGTATAGACGTCGCGGGGAGTGAGGCCGATGTATAACATATACGTCGCCATGAAGACGCCTAACACAGCCCCAATTTGATCTAACGACGCATGTATCCCAAAGGCTCTGCCACGGAAGCTATCGCCTCCGGCCGACGCCACTATGACGTCTCTAGATGGCGTACGTAGAGCTTTACTAAATCTCTCTAAGAATACTAAAAACACTACAGCTATATAACTTGGCGCAAAGATAAGTCCAGCAACTGCAGCCACCTGTAGGCCATACCCAAGCGAGGTTTCCATCCAATAGCCACCCCTCTTATCGGCCAGTGCGCCAGTCAAAACTCTAGCGGCGTACCCCAATGCGTCGCCTACGCCAAAGGCGAGCCCTACTACAAACGCACTTGCGCCAAGTTGTTCGAGAAATTGCGGCGTTACGGCGCGCGCGCTCTCATATAGCCAATCGGCGAAGAAAGACACTAAGCCCATTAATAATATCAACCTCAGATACACAGCTGCGTAAAAAGTATAGAGTAATAAAAATAACGCCGGGGGTGGGATTTGAACCCACGCCCCCTCAACGGGGACGGGCTTAGCAGGCCCGCGCCTTGGACCAACTCGGCCACCCCGGCAGAAATCTTATCTAGACGGGGTTTTAAATTTTTTTAGTAAATAATTAACGTGATGACTACAAACCCTAAGGGAGGTATATGTCCGAAGTGGCCAGGTCTGAAGATATACGCCGGGGGTGGGATTTGAACCCACGCCCCCTCAACGGGGACGGGATCTCTAGACTTCAGTCTCCAGTCCCGCGCCTTGGGCCGCTCGGCCACCCCGGCTGTCTACAAGAGGTGTAGAACTTTATAAGTTTTACCCCCCAATATATACCTCTTTTACTTTTGAATCATTCGCCACCTCCTCCGCAGTGCCTCTCGCTATGACTCTTCCACTGGCCATTGCGTATACATAGTCTACATATCTAAACGCTATGTCTATCCTATGTTCAATCACTAGGAAAGACACGCCATGCTGCTGATTTATTGATCTCACAATCTTAAACACCTCATGTGCTTGGTCAATAGGCACCCCGGCGATGGGCTCGTCGAGAATAACTAAATCTGCGCCGGCCATCAACGCCCTCGCCAACTCCAAAAGCTTCATCTCACCTGCAGACAGCAGATACGCGGGCGTACTCCATTTATCATCAAGCTTTACCATTTTCAAAATCTCAAATGCCCTTTTTGCAAATTTCTCCTCCTCTCTCACCCAGCCCTTAAACAAGGCAGAAACTACGCCCTCTCTATGCCCGCGGGCGACGACAAGAAGATTTTCTAAAACAGTAAGTTTATGAAAAATTTGAGGTATCTGAAACGTCCTCACTATGCCAATTTGAAAAACTTTATGAGAGGGCCAGCCTGTGATATCAATCTTCTTCGCCTCGTTGTTAAAATAATACACCCTCCCCTCCTCTGGTTTATAAACCCCCGTCACCACATTTACAAAAGTAGTCTTGCCAGAGCCATTGGGGCCAATAATTAGAGTAACTTTCCCCCTCTCAACTTCTATATCGACTCCGTCCAACGCTCTAAACGTACCGAACTGTTTTACAACACCCTCTGCGACTAAGATATACACAAAGTGTGAAAATCAGTTGTTTAAAAAAGTAATTTATCTAAATAGTTCTCTCCCCTCGTCGAATACCTCAATTCTACGCTCTACTCCGTAGAAATAGCCAGCGTCTACATATTGAGGCTTGCCGTCTTTTAACACCACGCCCCAAATTACATAGTTCGCATAGGCTCTGTCGCCGGCTTCGTCTAGATAAACCACTCCAGTAACGCCTTTATACCTCCCCTCCCTACCCCATCTTTCTAATGTCTCTCTTACTTTTACTGGGTCGTCAGTACCTAATTCACAGACTATAAGCATAAGCATCATAGCAGCATCGTAGGCATATGGATCATACGCCTTAGGCTCTACACCAGCCTTAGCTTTGAAACGCTCCTTAAACTCAACATACTTGGGGTCTTTAGTATCTACTGGAGCTGTCACAGTGCCAAGTAGTTTAACTGAAGCCATCTCTCTACCTACTTGTTCAATAAGCGATTTACTGTAGGCGAAGCCGTCTGTGCCAATCCATCTTACTCTACTCAAAACCGGATCTTCCGCCGCATGTTGCATTACAATCAATCCATCGTCTTCAAATGAAATTATTACAA
>CAMLLK010000213.1 GCA_946480885.1 uncultured Thermoproteales archaeon | reverse complement strand
GTGAATTTTTCGATCATGAAACTCCACACACTAATAGGGTTGGCGATATTAGCCGCGCTCCCGACGGTGGTAAGTGCACAGCTCGTGCTACAACCTGGCATGATGGTTACTAATGGAAGCGCTAGATGTACGCTGAGTTTTCCAGCTGGGGACTACATTTTCACCACGGCGGGCCACTGCTTCCCTATTGGAGCAAGGCTCTATGTAGATAATAGATATATTGGCACCTTGAGTAGAAGGGAGGTGCCCACCTCAACTGATCCGAATAACCCAAGCACAGATCTCGGGGTTATATCGCTAAGCCAAGCCAACACCGCGGCTTATAACCCTCGGCTCCACCACACATCAAGTGAATGTAGTAGTCTAACTGGCCCGCCTTACCTAGTGAGAGGCTATGCTAGGGAGAGCTCATACCTATTCTTCCAAAACGCCCCCGTCATCTTCAACGGCGCATCAAGCGGGTGTATCATAGTCTACTTACGCTATCTACCTGGAACATACAAATATTTCAATTACTATGTTCGAGCCTTCCTAGTAGACCCCAGGATGACGAGAGGCGACAGCGGAGCGCCGGCGGCATTAACAAACGGGTGTTATACAAGAGATACACCTGTCTGGATAGGTGGTGTTCACTCTGGAAGAGACTACTATAACGGTCAGTTATTAGGCTTTGAAATGACTGTTGAATATGGCAGTAGGAGGCTTTCCATCACGCCTACTCCTGCGAGCTGGAGTTAGTATGAAGTCTCTGGCTTTATTCATACTACTTGCCGCCCTCGCCCTAGCCGTCACCGTTGTTAAATTCCCGGAGGACTTCAGCCGGGAGGTGGTAGGGGGAGTGCTGGCGTTGTATGCCCCCCAGGCAACATGCCCTGTGATTGAGGTACGGGAGGTTTTCACTGACAAGTTGTTGGCTAGCCTATTGGGCATTACGCCGAATTTGACGAACCCCAAGGCCTCGTTCTACATCGCGGAGACTTTGAGGGCTGCGGCTGAGGCGGCTGGGGGCAGGGTATACTCAGTGGGGGTTTTGAGCCACTCTCCGCCTGCGGGTTTCGTTGCCACTTCGCCGCTAAACATCACTGAGTTCGCCCGCCGGGTGGGAGGCGTCAAGGCGGTAGTAATAGTACTGCCCTGGAACATCACTACTATTGACGATGTAGAGGTTGAGATTAAACTTCTACAAGAACTGGAAAAACACCCAGAGTGGGAGAAGGCGGAGGCATTTATGCAAAAGGCGAGGTTAGAAAAGGCCAGAGCTCTTAGGAGCTGGCTTATGGGGAACGACTCGGCTTTAAGCCCTATGGATTCTGAAAAGCTACGTGAGGCTGTGAAAAACTCCAGGGGTGATGACATGACGCTTCGCCGAGCTGTTAAGAGGTTTGTGGAGGTTAGAGTGGGGAAGCCTTTTGAGAAGGTTTCAGACGAGGAGCTAGCCGAGTTGCTGCCCTATTTTGTGTGGGCTCCAGTATTGATGCCGGCGTGGGCAACGGTTAAAGATACCTTTTTTGGAATCCCTGCAGTTCACTTCGCGGCAATAAGAGGGTCGAATATGACTATTGACGGCGTGCGCGCGGCGTTGCTAAGCGCAGTTAAGGCGCTGAACTGCACACCCTCTGTGATATACACCGGCGAGACGGATATACGCCTCTTTAGCTACGACGTGCTTATCGACGCCGAGGAACAAGCCGCCGAGTTGGCCGACGGCAACAGCGTGTTCTGGCTACCGGCGGCCATTGCTATAAGCGCGGCCGCTGCCGTGGCGATCTTTTTGACGAAGAGGAAATAATCCTTAATAGAACCTTTTTTTCTAAATCCTTAAAAGAAATACCTTTTTTCTAAGAGCTGGTAGTAGGGAGGTAAGGAATATATACCGCTGTCCAGCTCTTTTTATGGCTCAGGTGCGCTCGCCTTTTGTTGTCGTGATGGGGCACGTCGACGTGGGGAAGACCCTTCTGTTAGATAAAATTAGGGGGACCTCCGTGGCTTATAGGGAGCCCGGGATGATTACGCAACATATAGGCATGAGTTTTGTGCCGTGGAGCGCCGTGGAGAAATTCGCAGGGCCTCTAGTGGATAGGCTTAGGCTAAGGGGGAGGATATGGATACCCGGCTTTCTATTTATAGACACTCCCGGACATGCCGCCTTTTCCAACTTACGGAAGCGGGGCGGCTCTGTGGCAGATTTGGCGATTCTGGTCGTCGACATAACCTCGGGGCTTGAGGAGCAGGGAGTTGAATCGTTGAAATTAATCCAGAGCAGGGGAGTGCCCTTTGTAATAGCGGCGAATAAGTTAGACAGAATATACGGCTGGAAGTCTGTGGAGAACAGGCCCTTCCTCTTCGCCGTGGAGGACCAAGAGTGGCACGCCGTGGCCACGCTGGAGGAGAGAATCGGCAAGTTAATAGAGGAGCTGTCCCGCCACGGGATAGACGCGGATAGGTACGACAGAGTGCGCGACTTCTCTAAACAAGTCCCCATAGTGCCAACCAGCGCCGTCACTGGGGAAGGCATCGCCGACCTCTTATTAGTCCTGGCAGGTGTGAGCCAGCAGTTTATACCGAGAGAGAGGCTACAAGTGCGAGAGGGGCCCGCCAAGGGGGTTGTGATGGAGGTAAAGGAAGAGAGAGGCCTCGGCGTTGTTGCGGACGTCATTCTTTACGACGGGG
>CAMLLK010000212.1 GCA_946480885.1 uncultured Thermoproteales archaeon | reverse complement strand
GCTGGGGGCCTCCGCTGGGGATGTGCCCAGTAGTTCAAAAGTCGGCATGTTCTCCACTCTATAGAGAATCCCTATGGGTTTCCCACCAGATGGGTCCTCAGAAGGCCACTCTAGAGCTTTTCTATACGCGGCGAAGTAGTCAGAGGGGTCGTGTCCAATATCTTCTTTATAGATCCTAGACCTAAACCATTCGTAAGTATTCACTTTATTAAGTGTAACACATGGGCTAAGCACGTCGACTAACGCAAACCCTCTGTGTAGTAATGCATTTTTTAATACGGACGCTAGATGCGGCACTTCGCCACTAAATCCTCTAGCAACAAACGTGGCCCCCGCCGACTGGGCGATGACAAGGGGGTTTATAGGTCTTTCAACAGAGCCCTGTGGTGCAGTCTCTGTCTTCGTCCCCTTTAGCGTCGTTGGAGAAGTCTGGCCGGTGGTGAGGCCGTAGACTTGGTTATTAGACACGGTGTATACAATCCCCACGTTGCGCCTCGCCGCGTGTACCATGTGATTTAGCCCAATCCCATATCCATCTCCGTCCCCGCCCACCACAATCACTCTTAGTTTTGGATTCGCCACTTTGACGCCAGTAGCTAAGGGAATAGCTCTTCCATGTATGCCGTGGATTCCGTAAGTCTTCACAAAGTGTGGAAGTTGTGAACTACAGCCAATGCCCGACACCAACACTACCTCTTCATTTGGCAGTCTCAACTCAGCGAGGGCTCTCCTCAAGGCCTCTAGTATGCCGTAGTCTCCACAGCCTGGGCACCAAATTGGGGGTCTATTCACGGCGTAGTTCAAAGACGTGGTCATAGCCACTCTCTCAACTCGTCTACACTAAAGGGCTCTCCCCACCACTTTTTTACACTCTCGTCGACTCTAACCCCCTTTGACTTGAGGTAGTTCGCAAACTGCCCCATGTAGTTTATCTCAAAGACGGCGACGCGCTTGGCGGAGTTTAATTTCTCTACCCACGCCCCCAGCCGCAGGGGGTATACGTCACTAAAGAGAGCCAATCCGACGTCTCTCTCCAAGGCGTAGTCTAGAAGAGGCATAGCAGTGGAGCCCCAAGCCACTGCGTAGGCGTCAGCCCCGTCTTTCAAAAAGGGGGGCTCTAGTTCCTCCACTACTTTCTCTAATTTTTTCAATCTCTTGCTATGCATCTGTCTCCTTATCTCTGGCACGTGTCTATCTGTAATGACGTCTCCTTTCTCGTCGTGTTCATCACTCGTGGCTATGTACATACCCCCGGCCACTCCGGGCGTCGTCCTTGGTGAGACTCCGCTCAACGTGATTTTATACCGTTTATACTCTTCCCACACCAAAGGCCCTTGGAGTAGTTCCCCCCGCTCAATTTTAAACCTACTTGAGTCGAACTCCACTGTGGCTAGAGACTCCGTAAAGTAGAGATCTACTAGTACAATAACTGGGAGTTGGTACTTCTCCGCTATGTTGAAGGCCTTTGCGGAGGCGTAGAGGCCCTCTTCTATCCACCTAGGGGCAATTACAACATGTGGAAACTCCCCATGGGCCGGCGCCAGGGCCATGTTTAAATCTGATTGTTCAGTCTCCGTTGGGAGACCGGTGCTAGGGCCACCTCTCTGGGCTAAAAACACCACTATAGGGACTTCGGCCATGGCGGCGAAGCCAAACGCCTCATGCATTAAGTCGAACCCTCCACCTGAAGTGCCCGTGGCTGCTCTGACGCTTGCGTAACTAGCTCCAATTGCCATATTTATAGCCGCAATTTCGTCCTCGGGCTGTATAACAGCCACGCCGAATCTAGGCCCCCACTCAGCCAGCCAGTGAAGTATGGGGCTGGCCGGAGTCATAGGGTACGCCGCGTAGAATTTCATTCCAGACATCACAGCGCCTATGGCTAAAGCCTCTGCTCCAGACATTATTACTCTTGGAGTGTTAATTTTCTTTACCTCTGTAACGGGGCTTTGTTTACTCTGAACATACCTATAGGCATCGAACAACACTGCTATATTAGACTCGACAATTTTCCCCCCCTTATCGCCGTACTCCTTTTCTATCTGTTTAGCTAAGTACTCGGGGTCCAAGCCTATTAATGCTGCTAGCGCTCCAATTGCGGCTGTATTTTTCATAATTCTGTCGCCGTGTTTTAAAGCTATATCAACCATCGGCACTTCTTTCTCCGATATGACTAACTTAGCCCCGCTACGATGTGTAGATAGTGCTCTTTCATTTAGAGCCACTAATATATCGTAACTACGCCAATTTCCGTGGCTATATATCCGACGGCTTGAGATACGTATTTGATAAAACATAGCCGGGTTCCCCTTAATAATAGATGCGTATTGACGGTATGCAAAGACGTAGTAGCCAAGAGATGAGAACGTATAGGCCAGCAACCTCCCCATAGATTCTACACCCTCTCCTTGAGCCCCGCTGATTCTTATAGTCAAGTCCATATATATAATTCGATTTCTAGTTAAAAACATAGTGATAGTTAATATATCTACGTAGTGAACTAAATATAAATTTTACCATCCTAGGTCGTCCTCGGCGTAAATCAAAAGTTCACTGCGTTTTTCTCGTGGTGAACTTTCGATATCCCTTAAAAATATGCTTTTGTACAAAAGCGTGGAAATCGTAGCCTTGACCAGGGGGGCCAGACCCGGCCTCTACCACGTGGCTCTGTCTCCTCCCCGCTGTGGTGTTGTAAAGACT
>CAMLLK010000211.1 GCA_946480885.1 uncultured Thermoproteales archaeon | reverse complement strand
TACTCGATACCCTTAGGTGACTGGAGTTCAGACGTGTGCTCTTCCGATCTGAGGCCCTGGGGCTTTTTCATAATAAGTGTTCTAATTTTCATATTCATATTCATCCTAATGGAGAGATTAGTTAATTCGCCCTTTGGGCGGTCTCTTAGAGCTATTAGAGATGCTGAAACGGCAGCTCGCGTTTTTGGAAAAGACATTGTAAAATACAGAACAAGGGCTTTGGCTATTGCATCTGCTGTCGGAGGAGTCGCCGGTGCATTATTTGCGTTCTACAGAGGGTTTGTCATAATGAGTGAATATGTTCCTCTCTACACCTTTATTGCGTGGGCTATGTTAGTCATAGGAGGTATGGGCAACAACGTGGGGGCGTTGGTCGGCGCCGCTGTGTATATAACCGCTGATAGACTAATTAGTTTGAACAAAGAGGCTATACAGAGAGTGGTTGAAGTAGACCCCATATACGTCCAGTACATGATATTTGGCTTATTAATTATATTAATTCTACTCTACAGGCCACAGGGCATTGTGGCAGAGAAGCCGACAAAGACTCTCAGTAAAGAGGAGTTAGAAAGACTTAGAAAATAGGTGTAAATATTTATATAGCTAATTCTTTTTTCAACGCCATGGCAGTGGCTATAGATCCAAAGACGTTCTACGCAAATCCACCACCAGGCAAACCATTTTATGTCAGATTTGAAGTACCCCCAGACGTCGCAGAGAAGGCGTTGGAGATCTTGTCTATTGCTAAACAGACTGGGAAGATAAAGAAGGGGACAAATGAGACAACTAAGGCTGTGGAGAGGGGCTTGGCAAAACTTGTGTTAATAGCAGAAGACGTAGACCCGCCGGAGGTGGTGGCCCATCTACCACTGTTATGTGAAGAGAAAAAAGTGCCGTATGTATATGTTCCATCTAAAGAAAAACTGGGGAAGGCCGCCGGGATTAATGTATCAGCTGCGGCGGCTGTGGTAATAGAGTCTGGACAAGCTGCTGGCGAATTAGAGGCGTTAGTTGGGAAGATAAACGAGATTAGAGCTAAACACGGGCTTAACGCTATACCTATACCCGGCGCTAGGAGGTAGATTTCTGTCTTTTTCTTATCCAGGCCAAAGTTCTTGGGTTTCTCTTTAGTTTTATAGCGCTTACAAAACATTTCCTACTACAGAATCTCTGTATTGCGCCGTCTTTTTTTACATACATTAAGCCGTAGCCAGGCGGTATAGTCGCTCCGCAGAATGTACACTTGTAGATTTTCATCTTGCCGTAATTCTTCTCGCTTCTCTTTCTGTTTCTCTAAGCATTACAATATCACCTAGTCTAACAGGACCCTTTACATTTCTTGTGAGTACTCTCCCCTTGTCTCTCCCCTCTAGTACTTTTATTTTGACTTGTGTGACTTCGCCGGCTATGCCCGTCCTCCCTAGTATTTGTATTACTAGACCCGCCACTGCGTCTTCATATGGCGAATATTTTACTTCGCCAGACATAGTTACGGTGTGTCAGTGCTGTATTTAAAGTTTTCTTAAGTATTTATAGAGGGTTTTTATAAGAAATGTGGATCCCCTGAGGCCTGCGAAAGAAGAGTTTGAAGCAGTCTTGGCCGAGGTGGCTAGCGCGCTTGGGCTGAGAGAAGTTCCAGAGGTGGATCGGACAAAGCGGTATGGCTATTTCTCTGCTAAATTCCACAAATATAGAATCTCCCCTACTCAATTGGCTAAGGTAGTTGATGAGTTTAGAAATAAGAGTTTTCAATATTTACAGAGTCTATCTTTAGAGGGTTTGTATCTAAATGTTGATGTAAAAGTAGACAAAATAGCAGAGCTAGTTTTTGATTATGTGGCGAAAATGGGAAAGAAATACGGCGTGACGGAGGAATGTAAAGTCGGCTCGTTTCTTATTGAACATACTTCTGCAAATCCTATCCACCCACTCCACATAGGGCATGGGAGAAATGCAATACTTGGAGACTCTTTGGTACGTCTACTAAAGTTCTGTGGTAATAATGTAGAGACACATTTCTATGTCGACGACTGTGGTATCCAAGTGATGTACGCAGCGATTGGCTACCAAGCGGTTAGAAATGAGGTGGCTAATAGAGTGAGAATTCATAAACCAGACGTAGTCGTTGGCCATATATACTCCGCAGTCAACGCCATTGCGGAGATTAGTAGACTAAAGTCTGAGATAGAGAAAAGACAAAGCGATGACGAGAAGAGAGAAATTATTAGAGAATTAGACGAGTGGGTGTCTGTTCTAAAGCGTCTTAAAGAAGCCGAGGGAGAGTTAGTTGACAAATTAGTAGAGGTCTTTGGACGACGTGATGTAATGAGAGAGGCAGTGGAATTAAATAGGAAATATGAGTCTGGACACGAGGAGGTAAAGAAAATGGTAAGAGAAGTAGTAGACTTAGTTCTCAAAGGCCAGATTGAGACTTTGAGTAGACTCGGCGTCGAGATCGAGAAGTGGGACTATGAAAGTGAGTTGACTGTGTGGAATGGAGCCGCAGTGGCGATAGTAAAAGAGCTTATGAAAAAATGGCCACAGTATATAGAAAATAAAGAGGGGGCTATTGTATTTAGAGCAGATAAATTCGTATAGGATTTCAACCTATGGGATGTTTTAGATCTGACTAAATTCATCCCGCCTGTGACTTTGACGAGGTCAGACGGCACAACTCTATACGTCAGTAGAGATGTGGCGTAT
>CAMLLK010000210.1 GCA_946480885.1 uncultured Thermoproteales archaeon | reverse complement strand
TTTTTCGCCGGGTGTTTCCTGAAATTTTCAGGAAGTGTCCGCCGATTTTTCCGCCTTTCAGGAAAAAAATCAGGAAAGGGGGAAAAAGGGGGTTTTCTACGCGAGGCGCGGAGTAATAGGCAGTTATTCTGTAGGCGTTTTAACGCTGTTTCCCAGCGCCTTGGCGATGTCCTCAGGGTGGTAGCCCACGACTAGGGTGTACGTCCCGTTTGGATACACCACTACCACCATCGGCGTGCCCGCGTTAGGCCCGGCGAGTAAAGCGGCGAGTTGCATCCCCGCGTTGACGTCGACGTCGCACTGCCTCTCTGGGAGCACGTCGGTGTAATTGGGATCCCCGGCGAGGAATCTATCGTATAGAATTCGCAAGGTGGGGATTACTCCTCCGGGGTCCTGCTGGTATAGACACCTCAGCCTCTGGTGGGCCTCGGTTATATTAGGATGGACTATTAAGTCGACTAAGACCAGCCTGTGGCCTTGGAATAGGGTGTAGTTGTACTTAAAGAGCTTTGCGCAGTAGGGGCACTGTAAGTCGAAGAAGACGACCGCCGCCGGCCAGTTGCCGTCGAATTTCATGCCGATTTTCTCCGCCACTCTCAAAATATCCAAACCCCCGCCCCCGGTGGCAACCACGTTTTTCAAAAGCTCCCCTATTACGTCTCTAACGTCGTTTGGAACCGCGGTAATGTTTTTAAGAGTGTAGGTGAGGGCCGCCGCCACCTGCCCCCCGTATGACAGCCGGATTTTAAGGGCGTAGACAGTGCCGTCGCTTAGCACCTGCTTCTCGTATTGGTAGACGGCGCCGGGGACGCGGGGGTGGCTCGCCTCGGCTGTGTACACAGTTGCCAAACCCATCGGCGTCTGGGCGGCCCCGGCCTGCCTCCACTGGGGGGCAGGGGGGACGTCACCGCCTGTCAGTAGATACAGCGCCAGGAGGGCCGCCTCGTCGAAGGATCTGGCCGTGGGCAGGGGGGAGGTGGAGGGGATGCACTGCCTGTTGCTAAGGGTAATGGGCTCTCCGGCTATGACAGTGTGGGTAGTCGAGTTGACACATATCTCCAGCAACTTGTTGTAAAAAGTCGCCCTGACCCCGTCGTAGAGGAGATTTACAACGCCGCCTCTGAATACGAGGTATATAGAGGCGCCGCCGTGGAGCTGGCCGTAGAAGACGCCCTCGTCTATGGGGACGTAGTAGGCCACCGCGCCTTCGGAGAGCTCGTATACATAGAGCCTTTCCCCCGACTGCCGTGGCTGTGTGAGTAGTACAACCAGCGCCAAGACCGCGGCCAGCGCCACGGCCAGGGCAAGCCTTCTATCCATGGCCCGGCGGGGGAGGGACCGTATTAAGAATACGCCTCGTCTGCGGGGGCTCGGTTCACGGCGGTGGGAGAGGCGGGTAGCGTCAACCTCCCGCCCTCGCAGACGGTCCGCGGCTATGCGGATATTGTAGCCCCCCGATCAAGTCTCAAAGACTAGGTAGGTGACGCCTCTACCGGCGCCAAGTCTTCTAAACTCATCAACCCTAACCACGCTCTCCTTATAATCACCCCAGTACCTTCTTATCAACTTTCTAACATCTCTCGTCAACTTATCCTCGCCGTCGAATATAAGCACCTTCCTCTTCATGACGCGAGTCTTCATTAAAAATATCCCTAGTTTATTGAGGTAGTGCTCTCTTGTAAACCCCCTCTTCCTATTAATAATTAACTCTCTGCTGAAGGGATAGGTAATCCTATTCTTGCCCAGTATCCTGCTCATAATTTTAGGTAACCCGCTTATTCTAAGCCATGCCCAGTAGAAGAAGGAGAGCTCCATATACTGAATTTTATCGCCGAAGGGAGGGTCCGCGATTAGAGTCCACTCAGCCTTATACCTAAGCCTGAGAGCGTCTTCAAGTAGTAGTACTACGTTACCACAGCCAATACTATGGCATACCTCAATCGGTTTGTGGAGTAAATATCCAAGTTTTGCAACCGCTCTATTGAATGCCTCATAGGCGTTCAGGGGCTTATTCACACTACCAACCCAATAACTCGGCACCGCCCACGCGCCGCCGTTAGGCCTGCTCATGAGGGACGACAGGTAGAGCGCATTGCTGAAAGCTAGGTATAGGGCCAGCTTCGTGTTTATTGATGTATCAACTTCGTCAATAGCCCTTAGAATGGCCAGTAACTTCCTAATATTCTCCCGGGGGAAGAAGTCGCTAACTCTATAGCCATTCCTCCTCTTTAAAAACCAATTGCCATGGCCATATCTCAGCCAGTCGTTAGGCAACACGCTCCTCCTTACCTTACCCTCGATGCTTATTGCTGTCGCTAACACGTTCCTAGCAACTTCAAGGAATTCATCCCGTGGGGCTCCCGCTAGGGTTACGTAGGCTATTAACCAGGCATAGGGATTAATCTCCGAGTAAATAACCCCCTTACCAAGCACTAATGCCTCATGCGCAATCGTACCCGCCCCACCAAATGGGTCAACAACAACGCTATCCTCCTCCCTAAGCAACTGCCTAATTAATTCTGGGCGTTTCTTGCCCCAATACCTGCCCAAGGCCAGCATTTAAACGCCCATCCCCCTTTCTCAGATTATGAATTAGACCCTTCAAGGGAAAAAAGGGGGGTTACAACCCGTCACCCCTGTGAGCCAACTTGTCGAATATAGCGCTCTATGGCTCGGGCGCAGTCCTCAGCCGTGCGCCTCTGGTAGCACACAGTA
>CAMLLK010000209.1 GCA_946480885.1 uncultured Thermoproteales archaeon | reverse complement strand
CAATGTACGCCGCTCTTTCTCGCTTTTCTAACAGCCATTAACACACAAGGCCTTTTACTAACTACTACAATTGGTTTATTATTTTTTACTTCTTCAATAGCTTTTTTTAGAGTATAAATAGATTTTTTAATATCTATCGGATCTATAACATATGTCGTAATGCCAAAAGCCTCTGTGATTTTTTCAATTGGTATTTTTCTGCTAGGGCTTGGCTGACCCCCCGTCATGGCAGTGTATGAGTTATCCATCACTACAATTAACAACGGTATTGACCTAGTAGCTACGTCTACAAGTTGGGGCAATGAGGCGTGGAAAAACGTAGAGTCTCCAACAGTGGCCACTACTAATTTTTTGTCGCTGAGGGCGACGCCCATGCCTAAGCCAATTGAAGACCCCATGTGAGTGATTATGTCTTGTTGATTTGTATTGACTCCTAGTGAGTAACAGCCTATGTCGCCCGACCAGACCACTTCTTTACCAACCGCGGCAATTCTCAGCGCGTAGAAAGTCCCCATGTGTGGACAACCGGGACACAACGAGGGACGTCGAGGTGGGGGTTCTGCCTCTGGTCTAAATACTTTAGAAATTCTATATTCTATTCCAAAAGCCTTGGCTAAACCTACGGCGGTCTTGGTAGTGTCTAACTCGCCGTATTTTGGAAAATAGCCGTCGAGTTTTCCATAGGTGTAAATGCCTAATGATCTAAGTTGTATTTCCACAACGGGCTCACCTTCTTCTACAACGACGGCTCTTTCTCCAACTATATCTCGAATCGTCGGGGGTACGGGGACAGACATCTCTAATTTTACAATTTTAATTTCTATATTTAATTTCTTTACAGCTTCTTTAACATAGTTATAAGCCACGCCGGCAGTTACTACAGATTTTTCTCCACTGCCCTCTACCTTTATAAACTTAGAAGAGATTTTTTCAACTTCTCTCCATTTTTCTAATAGAGCTTTTCTACGCTCTCTGGCATGTGCGGGGACTAAGGTAAATCTCTTAATGTCTTTATTAAAACTACCCCACTTAGGAGGAGAGGGCGGGTCTATATCCACAGGCGCCCTGACGTGACTTACTCTAGTTACGCTACGTATTAAAACTGGGTGTCTAAGCTCTTCGCTTAGCCTCATGCCGGCTTTAGCCAGATCATACGCATTTCTGGGGTCAGAAGGCTCTAGGACAGGTACGAAGCTCTGCAGGCCGTACCACCTAGTGTCTTGTTCATTTTGTGAAGAATGCATCGAGGGGTCATCTGCTGATATGATTAAAAAACCCCCCTCTACACCTGTGTAGGCAGAGCTGTGTAGGGGGTCGGCTGCTACGTTTAGCCCTACGTGTTTCATAGCTGTTAAAGCCCTTGCGCCGGCCAACGCGGCGCCGTATGCGATTTCAAAAGCTGTCTTCTCATTGGCAGCCCAGTGGGTAAATCTATCTCTAAACTCCTCAAGGGTCTCTAAGATCTCTGTAGAGGGTGTTCCAGGATATGCAGTAGCCACAGCGACGCCTTCGCTTAAGGCGCCATACGCCAAGGCCTCGTTGCCGAGTAGTAACAATTTCACAAATAATTATATATATATAGTTTATAAAGTTTTCTATATCTATAAGACACAAGGCTTAAATATTTCATAAAGTGAATAGTTGGATGCGGTTTTGTCCAAAAGACGGGACTATATTAGTGCCTCAGAAAAAAGAAGACGTCACTGTGTTGAAATGTCCAAAGTGTGGATATGAAGTAAAACTTAGTGAAAAAGCGAAAGAGGCATATAGATACAAATCAGAAATTTCTGAAGAAAAAAAGAGAGGCGTAATGGTAGCAGAAGAGCGCAAAGTAGAATACGACCAAGAAGAGATAGAAGAATTGAGAAGACAGCTACTAGAAAATTTACAAGAAAGCGAAAAAGAAAGCGACTAATCAGCCTGGTTTAGGAATAATCATGTGTCATAAGCCGTCTATCATCATTAGTATTAGTTTAGCAAAGGATTTAAAGGCATGTAGTGTATAAGTCAATGGTTAGATACCTCAAGGCTGAGTTGATAAGTCTTATCGAAATGATTGACTCATATGGACAATTAGTGGGTGTTATGTTGATTGGAGCTGAGGAGTGGGGCGACAAGGCTGTCCCTATAATAATCGGGTCTGCAGAGACTTTGTCAATTAAGAGAGGGCTGGGAGAGGTAGACTTCCCCCGCCCCCTCAGCCACGATTTGTTTATAGAAGTATTAGAGGCACTAGGCGCCGCTGTGGAGAAAGTCACAATAGACGCCTTGGTGTCTACTACCTACACCGCCACTCTCTACATTAGAGATAGAGAGGGTAAGATACACTCTTTTGATGCAAGGCCAAGCGACGCCGTAGCCGTAGCTGTGAGAGTAAACGCGCCGATCTATATTTCAGAAAATTTAGAAAAATACGCAGAAGATATACGTAAATACATACCTCCACCCACAGGCAAAGTCACAGAGGAATAGTCTTCTCAATAATCTGTAGAGCCCTAATTACTTCGTCTAATGTATTTTTTAATGTCAATAAATCGCCAAGACTCTCCAGAGAGTAGCTGAGATAAATAGTTAGTTTCTCGTCTATACATGTGTATCTAATATCTAATCCAACGGGTAGATCCACGTCGTCGGGCATAATAGCATTAGCGTAGTCACAGCCCAGCGGAGTCTCTAACTTAACTTCAAGTTTTGTATACCCTCTCGATGAGTTCTGCATACTTGGCCCTCTC
>CAMLLK010000208.1 GCA_946480885.1 uncultured Thermoproteales archaeon | reverse complement strand
GGTATGCCCAGCCTCTGTAGGTATTTTACAATTTCGTGTACTATCAGCCTCGTGAGCTCGTCGCCGTAGTCTACATTTAGGAGCGCCCCCGTCACAGTTGACTCCTTAACATCTCTAGTGTAGACTTCACCTCCTCTATCTCTACTTGGAAGAAGCGGTAGGTGACTGGGTCTGCGAGAGATTTCTCCAATAGCTCGTAGGCCTCTTTTAATTTCTCTCTGGCTATATTCACGGCGTTGTTCGCCACTAAGGCCTTTATCTCATTTACTAAGTCGTACAACACTGAGAGGTTGCCCGGCATGTGGGTGGTTAGGAAGAAGTCGTATTCCGACAAGTCTTCTCTGTCTTTTACTAAATACTTTAGTGTCTTTAGAGTGGCTGCTCTCAACATAGTTGTGTCGATGTCGACGGGCCTTATCCCCAATACTGTTAGGTAAGACACGACGTAGAGTGGCACTTTTACTCTAGTCCTGTTGGAAATTACTATGTGGTCTAGGTAGGAGGCCACGATGGGGGCTATGTGTTTGACAATGGTGTCCATGTTTTCAAAGACGTAGTTCTGTATGTACTCGTTCAGCTTCTTGACCTCTTCCATAGACATTATTGAGTTGAGTTTTTCGAAGTCTCGCCGAAGCCGTAGGCCGGTTTTTATCAACTCCTCTGTCTCGTCTGGCTGTGCGTATTTTGTAAATACTCTCAGTGGGAATCTGTCGTATAGTGCTTGTAGTTCTTCTTCGTCTGGTATGCGGTTGGTGGCGCCGAAGACTGTCCAAGTCTTTACTGGGATTATATTGCCGCCGTCGTATACAACTCTCTCGTTTAGTATTGTCAACATTGTGTTTAGTATGGCGCTCGAGGCGTTGAATATTTCGTCTAGTAGGGCGAAGTCTGCCTCTACTATAGAGTTTGTATATACCCTTTTTACATTGCCTTTTAACAACTCTACTATGTCTATGGGGCCGATGACTTCCTCTACCTCTGTGAATTTTGTCAATAGTCTATAGAACCACTTGGCCTTTAGGAGTTTGGAGATAGAGGCCACTAACATAGTCTTGGCGGTGCCTGGGGGGCCTATTAGTATAAAGTTCTCTCTACTGAGGACTGACATTAGGCTGGCTGTGATTTCGTCTGTGAATTTGAAAAAGAGTTGGTCTAGGGTTTTTTTCACTAAGGCTACTCTGGAGATTAGGTCATCCACGTATTTTTTGAGATGTCCTTTAAAATATATTTTCAACCTAGCTGATAGTTTTTGTCTACTCTTTTGCGGTATTCTTACATTGCAATTATATAAGCTCTGTAGTTAAAATAGACGTGGACTATTTTTTCGACGAGTTTATAAAAACTGCTGACAAGAAGTTAAGAGAGTATCTACTGGAGTACTCAAATAAGTCCTACCCACTTGACTACTTGGCGGATAGACTACTGTCGAGAAGATTTGAAAAAAGAGACCCTGGCTTAAGAGTCGGCGCGGTGGATGGAGGAATTGGGCTGGTTAAATTGTCTAATGGGCATGAGGTGATTTTAGCCAGAGCCGCCGCCGTGGGTTTTGACTTTATTGAAAAAGAGTTTTTAGTAGAAGTCGCCACTGTGGACTCTTCCTCTCTGCCTTGGGCTTATTTAATCACTGTGGAGTCTCTAGCTGGCATAAAGGCTATTGAAAAACATGGCGTAGATGTATTGTTGATAGATGGGTCTCTGTACGCAAAAGTGATGCGGCTTGTGCATAATCTAATACTGGCGAGAGAGTTTCAAAATCTCTACTACATACCAGAACACG
The DNA here is from genome assembly GCA_946480885.1 of uncultured Thermoproteales archaeon. The sequence continues at coordinate 981 of CAMLLK010000208.1, read as the reverse complement.
CAGCGGCTCTCTATATGTTGGCTAAGTTGTTGAGAGTGGCTGAGGAGAGGGGGGCGAGGCTTATCTTTGTGTCTAAAGACTATAGCTTTAGGATTTTAAAAGAGCATTTAGTGTTTGAGAAATTGTACGAGAGGCGCCGGGATTATCTCTTCCAGAGCGGCCTCCAGTGGTACTCTGTCTTGTGGATTCGGGAGTTTAGAAAGAAAATTGTCGACTTGTATAGAGAAATTAGAAGTGTTGACTACGAATCGGCGCTGCTCCTCGCTCTGTTAGTGACGCAGTCTATCACCGACGCCGAGTTGTTAAAGAGGCTCCTGCCCTCGGGACATTACACAGTCCCCATGGCGGTTGGGGCTTGCGACGCGTATATAAACTATAAAAAACTGTCTACTGTTGACAAATTGGTGCGGGCGGCGGAGAGCCGTTTTGAAGACACGTTGATTTTTAGACTGAGAGATAGCTTTAATTTAAACTTCTCCGCCTTGGTGAGAGAGGCTTTGGAGAACATACCCAAGGTCTATATGTCTTATGTGAGGCTGGGGGAGGAGGCCCCGCTTTTGGCTGAAGTCCCCGCGGTGGGTAGTAAAATGTTCGACGGCACGTCTGTAAAGGCCTTCTCTGTGTCGAAAGACTTGGGGGAGGAGGCTGGGCTTCTGGCGGCTCAGTATAAAAACTCTGTGCACTACAACGTGTGGCTTTGGTACGCCCACGAGATCGCTAGGTTTAAGTCAGGCCAGTTGGCTGAGTACGCCGTGTATATTAAAAAAATGGCGGAGGGGGTGGGGCTGGCGAGGAGGTTGAGACTGCAGTGGGGGGTATGAAAGTGGGCTATGTAGTGGGGGCCGCCACTCCTTCTGAATACATAGCCACTCTCGACCCGGAGAGGTCTGTGAGTCTGTACGACTACGTAGTGGTAGATCACGTAGAGTTTGACGGGTCTAGAGAGCCGATAAACGTGAGGCTTATTGGCCAGATTGTAAG
>CAMLLK010000207.1 GCA_946480885.1 uncultured Thermoproteales archaeon | reverse complement strand
AAAGACCCCTACTTCTCAGGTGAGTACGTCCTCACCACCCTCGACTCTTTTGTCCACAACTTATTCAAAGCGCCGGTGTCTGAACTACAGAGGTTGGCAAGGGGGGCGCCACTTCACTACCACACGCCCTTCGCCAATATATACCCCTCTTGCGTATTCTTCGACGAGGCGCACGTGGCTACTTTAGACGAGGGGGGGAAGGCCGCCGCGGCTTTGAGAGCGGCTGTGGATATTCTAAAAGAGATGGATGTGCCCGTAGTCGTAATGTCCGCCACCATGGGGGAGTGGAAACGCGAGTTTTTCCGCGACTTTGAATTTATAGAGTACAGAGGGGGCGATGACTTTGAAAAATTATTGGAGTCTGTAGAGTACGAAACCTACGTAATAGAAGAGGAAGAGGTGGTGGAGGTGGCGAGGAGAGAGGCGGCGCGGGGGAGGAGGGTGTTAGTAGTTGTAAATAACATAAAAAAGGCTGTGCAGTGGAGTATTGAACTAGGCGCCGTTTTGATACACTCGATGTTAACCCGCTTCGACAGAGCTAAAGCAGAGGAGCAGTTGTCCTCTGCGAAGATTGTAGTGGGGACCTCGGCCATTGAGGCGGGCGTAGATGTAAACTTCGACGTGTTGATAACCTCGGCGGACTCGCCGGAGTCAGTAGTCCAGAGAGTGGGGAGGGTATGTAGATACGGGGGCAGCTGCAGGGGGTCGATATACATATTCGGCAAAGACGCCGAGAGATACCTCGGGGTAAGAGAGTGGCGCCTCCCCCACAAGCCCGGCAGCTATGCCTCTATTTTGAGAAACAGAGTAGAGCCTAGAGAAGACTTAGAGTGGCTACTGAGACAAGTGGCGCGGGAGATATACATAGACCCAAAGATGCTAAGCGAGATGTTTGAAAAGTATAGGTATAGCTACGTCAGAGAGGACCTACTCGTCGAGGTCTCAGTAGGAGAGGAGTACGACCCGCAATATGCCTTCCCCGCCTCGCTCAGTAGAATAGACTTCGAAGTCTACGACATTGTGGACAAGTCCCCAGTGCCTAAGGACGAGAGGTGGAAGTGGCTAGTCAGTAAAGTGAGAGAGAGGGGGGACTTCCCCATTCTCTACACTAGACAATACCGCCCCGGGTTGGGTCCATATGGATGAATGCCTAGCCGGCCCCGGCGAGCCGCTTAGCATACACCTTAGCCAAGTCGCCGAGTGCGTAAGAAAGAGGGGGGCCGCCGTGGCTGGAAAATTGGCAAAAGTGTACAACATGTCTATAGAGGAGGCGGAGGACCTACTCGTCTTCGTCGCATACGCCCACGACGTGGGGAAGACAGACGTGGAGTATAGAGACGCCGTAGACACTTTCAGACGCCACGAGGCCAAGTCCACAGCCGCGGCCTACGAGGCCATGCGCAAGTCCGAAGTCTTAAAAGACTGTAAAAACCTCGACTCTGTCTACGCCGCGGCGTTAGTCGCCGTGGCGATGCACCACTACGTCCACAAAGAGCCTAGGTTAGACATAGACGTAAGGGGGTACAGAAGGCGCTGCAGGCCGCCAGTAGACGCGTGGCAGCCAAAGAGCGAGCTAGGCCGCCGGCTCAGACAGGCGCTGCTTGAAGTAGAGGAGGCGGGGGCTACTTAAAAATTATAGAGAGCCTTCAAAACTGTCGGAGAGGACTCGATACGCCGCCATGGCTATACTCGGCGTGTTGAATCAATGCGATAGAGAAGTAGCTCAGCGAAATCGAAAAACGCAGCGGTAAAGCCACTGCAGCTCTACGCAAACAACGGCGTAAAAAATGCAGCAGGAGAGGCTTATAAGGCGTCGACATTCTCTACACATGGTCAGGGCACTTGCCTTGGCGCTCGCCGCCGTGGCTGTAGTACTCGGGGCGCTGTTGGCGTTGTACCACGGCGAGAATGTCAAGTTGAAGAATGAAAACGCTGCGTACAAGGCACAAGTGGACGCCCTGACGGGAGAGGTGGCTAGCTACAAAAGACAAGTCTCTGAACTAAACCAAAAAGTAGAGTCTCTAGAAAGAGATAGAGACTTTTTAACAAAAAGAGTGGCGGATTTAGAACAACAGAGAGAGGCTTTGAACCGGAGAGTGAGCGACTTAGAGAAGTTGAGAGATATGCTACAGCAAGAGATTAGGAGTAAGGACCAGGTAATACAACAACTAGAGAGGCAGAGGACACAGCTAACTAATGAGGTAAACAGTCTGAGAAGTGAACTAACAAGCCTAAGGAGAGAACTCCAGCACATGAGGTCTACAATTTCAGAAGGCAAATCTCTCGTCGAACGCTATAGAGAAGTATTAGAAAACATAAGAATCACGGCGCCCCGCGTCGAAGACAGTGGGACCTTCACTTATGTATACACCACTTCAGTAACACTCTTCCCCAATTACTACACATGGCAGGATTGGCAACTCGACGTATTCACAACATTAGAAGTAGTGGCGACTACAAACGTCTACATAAGGATACTATCCGCCGACGGCCAGTCCGTGGCAGAGGGCTGGAGACGCGTCACCTATAGGCCACGCGCCAACGGCACATATACAGTAATCTTCTGGAATAGAGATAGCAGGACGGTGACATTTGACTACACAGTCACAGTTAGTAAAACTGTCTACTTCTGCGAGGAGGGGGCGCGTTGTAGAAGGCCCTACGTCACAGGCCCACCGGAGGCGAGAGAATTATTCAAACTTTTCGCAATATACAACTACTGGTACAACAACCGAGACACACTAGTCCAACAAATAAAAAG
>CAMLLK010000206.1 GCA_946480885.1 uncultured Thermoproteales archaeon | reverse complement strand
GTTCTCCGTGTCTTTTTGTGGGGGGGTTTTTTAAATAACCACGGGGGGGTGGTGTTTTGGCTTTGTTGTTTTGTGTGGCCCCCCCGGGGGGGGGGGGGGGGGGGGGGGGGAGGTCTAGAAACGACCACGTGGCCGCCGCCATTAGACTCACGGCTTTGAGAAAGGCGGCGGAGGTTAAAAAAGCCGCGGCTGGCTTGATATGTGTCTTAGTTGAGAAGGCGCTTCAGTATAGAGACTGCCCAATGCCCAGCTTTACCCACTTCCAACCCGCGCAGGTGGTGACCTACGGCCACTATCTCCTAGCAGTGGCGGAGTTGACAGAGGAGTTTCTCCAACTCCTCGACTCTGTAGAGTGGCTATTGTATAAATCCCCACTGGGGGCGGGGCCCGCCGGCGGGGTGAAGACTCCCATTGACCGCGAGGCGTTGGCTAGAGAGGCCGGCTTTAAAGCCGTGGTTGAAAACGCCTTGTACGCGTCGGGGGGGAGGCTCTTCGCCCTAGCCCTCGCCTCTGCTACGGTGTCCTACTTGGCGGAGCTCTCGCGGGCGGTGGACGACTTCATCCGCTGGTCCTCTCCCGTGGTGGGGTACATAGAGCCTCCTCTTAGCCACGTCTCTACTAGTAGTATAATGCCGCATAAGAAAAACCCAGTGACGCTAGAAGTTTTTAGAGCTAGGTCGGGAGAGGCCGTGGGCCACCTCATGGCGATGTTTACAATAGTGTCTAAGATAGGCCTTGGCTACAGTCTAGACCTACAAGAGGCCACTAGACACCTCTGGGCCGTCTTAAAAATTGTAAAAGAGGGTCTCGAAGTCTTGACGGAATTTATCAAAGAGGCCCGGTTTAATTGCCAAAAGGCTAGAGAAGACGCCGAGGCTTATTTCACTACGTCTTCAGACACTGTAGAGATAAAAGCCCTCGCCGGGGTCCCCTTTAGAATTGCATATTTCCAACTGGCCGAGGAGATAAAGAGAGGGCAGGCGGAGTTGTTGACAGTTGAAGAGGCTCTGCAGAGGCCCACCAAGGGGTCTGCCTCTCCAAAGAAAGTAGAAGAGACAGCTGCGAAATACCTCCCACTCTGTCTCCCACGCCCGCTTTAACATACGCGGCGGAGTTTAAGTTTACACACGGAGTGGGGGCAGGTGGCTACTCAAACGTGGCGTGTTGCAGTACAGAGATTCGTAGCTACACACCTGGGGCCCCGTTTATAAACAATCTGACAGCTACGTATGGCTAAGAGACGTGGGACTTTGACAGTTGTGGCGCATATGGCCCCGGGCCGCCTGCCCAACGACTAGCCGCTGTGACGCCGTGTGTAGATGTAGTGGCCGGGTGTTGGGCGTAGATATGGCTGCCTAGACAACTCTCTACTCTGGCAATAGGCGGCGTTTTAATTTTTCAAACTCTTCGGCGGTGATGGCCCCGCTGTCTAGTAGACTCTTTAACTTAGACAAATGCTCTGCCACAGTCTCCACTCGGCGGCTTTCTAAAAGCGCGGCCGCCTTCCACGGGTTTTTTACATCCCACAGAGTATTCCACGGCTTTTTCCTCACTGAAGGCTTTAGGGCAGACTTCTCTACCTCGAGCCTAGACCCTGTGACTAACACCACGGTGCCGCATTTAAACAACTTGGCCACTGGGCCCGCCACTACAGATACTTCTAGCACAGAGTCGAGGGGCACTCTCCTTTCGAAAGAATACAGCCACCTACGTGAAATTACTAACACCCCGCCGACTACTCTATACGAAAAAGACAGCTTAGACAATACTCGATAGATTAGAAATAAAAACAGAGCTAAGGCCAGGGCGGGGAAGAGGGGAGACCCCCCAAAGAACAAGATTAGCACTAGAAACGCCAAGCCCCCCTTGACTAAAGTCTTTGAGATACATGGCCTAGACGCCCACGCCGCCTCACCCATAGTTTAAAAAGTGACAAGTTATAAAAACTACAAATACGTTGGGTGATGATTTATATACTTGGTTTTTTGGGGTTGTAGTGGGGCAATCGGTAGAGCTTAGGGGGGTGGAGGTGAGATATGGGGGGTTTTCGGCGCTTAGGGGGGTTGACTTATACGTCGAGGCGGGTGAGGGGCTTGTGGTGTTGGGTCCTTCTGGGTCTGGGAAGTCGACTCTTCTGCGGGTGGTGGCTGGTCTTGTCTATCCTTCGGCGGGGAGGGTTTTTATCGGTGGGCGTGATGTGACTGATTTGCCTCCCGACAAGAGGGGGGTCTCTATGGTTTTTCAAGACTTGGCTTTGTTTCCTCATCTAGATGTGTTTGAGAATGTGGCTTTTGGGCTTAGGGTTAGGGGGGTGGGGGAGAGGGAGGTGCGGGAGAGGGTGGCGAAGGCTCTTGAGTTAGTGCGTCTCGACCCTGGGGTGTTTATGCGGAGGAGAGTTCACCAGCTGTCGGGGGGCCAGCAGCAGAGAGTGGCGTTGGCTAGGGCTTTGGTGGTGGAGCCCGAGGTTCTTTTGTTAGATGAGCCTTTTAGTCATGTAGATTTAGACATAAAGGGGCAGCTTTTGGAGGAGTTGAAAGTGTTGCATAATAAACTGGGCTTTACATTGATATATGTGACGCATGACAGATTTGAGGCTGTGGAGATCGGTGATAGAGTCGCCTTGGTGAAAGACGGGGCGGTGGTGCAGGTGGGGAGGCCTGTGGATATTTACAAGAGGCCTAGGAGTAGGTTTGTGGCTGAGTTCTTTGGCGAGGCTAATGTCATCCCGGCGGAGTGGTGGGGCTTGAGTGGGGGCTACGCAGTGGGTCGGCC
>CAMLLK010000205.1 GCA_946480885.1 uncultured Thermoproteales archaeon | reverse complement strand
GACGTGTGCTCTTACGATCTGCTTTTTCAAAAGGTTCTAAGTTAGTAGTAATCAGCCCAGTGTTCGACGAGACTGCTTCCTACGCCACTGTCTGGCTCCCCGTGAAGCCGGGGACAGACATAGCTGTATTAGAGGCCTTTATGAAATACATCTTAGACAACGGATACTACGTAGAGCCTTACCTACAGAGAATGACTAACGCTCCGTTTTTAATAAAGCTAAGCGATGGCCTGCCTCTGTTGGCGACTGAAGTGGCTTGGGATAAATACGAATTGTCTGAGCCAACTACCTTTGCCTATGTGGTGTGGAACCCAGCTGCCGACAAGCCCGCTCCCGACACGGCGCCAATTAGACCAGCCCTTTTTGGAGAATACGAAGTAGAGTTAAAAAGCGGCGAGAGAGTTAAGGTGAAGACTGCGCTTCAGATTTTAAAAGATTGGGTGGACGCCAATCTCGACGCCTTGGCGAAAAAACACGGAGTGTCTGACTACATGGAGGCTGTGGCAAAAGAGGCAGATGTAAACGTGGACGATTTGAGACGCGCCGCCGAGATTGTGGCTAGGTACAGAGCTGTCTCGTCTATTGGGTGGCACGACCCGCGGTATTCAAACTCTCCACAGACTTGGAGAGCCATCGGCATATTAATGGCGCTTCTTGGGAGAATTCAACAGCCGGGTGGCCTATTCTTATTAACTCATTTAATTATGCCTTACGCCACGATATACAATACAGTGTTGAGATATACAGACAAGGCAAATCCCTATAAGACTATCCGCGGCTTGACGTTTTCTGAATACGTCTCTGCCTACGCCGAGGCGATTTACACCATCCCCCTAGCTCCGCCTCTCCCCGGCCCAAGCGACCGCGGCGCGCCTCCGGTAAGAGATTTAAGGAGGGTGTTTGCAGCAGAGGCTGAGAAACGTGGCGTGTTGTACGCCTACGACACAGTCCAGGCCTTGTATGAAAGTGTAGTGCATGGAAAGCCGTTTAGAGTAAAAGTGATATTTATCATTGCCTCTAACCCCATCCCGCAGATAGGCAATTCAAAACTGTTGGAGGAGATATTCCGCAAAGTAGATTTAGTAATTATCCACGACATACAGTTTAACGACTCTGCCGCCTTCGCCGACGTTGTTCTACCAGATATTCCCTACCTCGAGCGTATGGACTTATCGCTGCCCGGGCCCTTCACCCCATTCCCCGCCATATCGGTAAGATTTCCGTGGTACTACGAAGAGTATATGAAGAGAATTGAGCAAGGGGAGAAGCCCGGCGAGTTAGATAAGAAATATAGGTCGAGAGATGGGAGGACAATTTTTGAAGTATTGTTGATGACAGCTAGAAGACTACAGCAACTGGGCGTTAAGGCTAGAGACGGGACTGAGTGGAGTCAAAACATGCCTGTGGGGATGATAACAGAAGACGGCATCTTCCCCATTGCTAACTTAAGGATGTTTATAAATGCCGTCTTTAGGAGAATTAGAATAATTGATGAAAAGGGCGAGGTGAGACAGCCTACTGTAGATGATTTATATAAAATGGGCGGCTATATGATATTAGTCCCCACGGGTAGGAGAGTTGTTGTTGTTGACGAACGTTGGAGTCAAGCTCTGGGGAGAGAGGTAAGAGTGGGTGTCCACGTCTTTAGGCCAGTGAAGTACTCAATTGAGCTCGAGGCACTTCTGTGGAGACAGATACATTACAACTCTCCAATTACAGCGGGCGCAGTGCCTTTGCCGACTCCAAGTGGGAGAGTAGAGATCTACAGCATAAATCTAGCCTACGACGTGAAGAGAGTTTTTGGCAAGTCAGTTATGTCAATTGACCCCTCTGACTTAGAGGGGAAGAGGAGTGGAGTAGATCCGTTGTTCTCGCCAGTGCCAATATACGCCGGCATGGCGAGGCCAGACTATATGTGGGCTTCTAATCTGCCTCCTACAGAAGGCATTGATATCGACGGGCTGGTTGAGCCCGCTCCGCCAAAGAGGCTGTTGTTAGTGTACCGCCACGGGCCGTATACACATACCCACAGCCATACGCAGAATAATCTACTGCTAAATGCCTTGACACACGACGAGTTGTTAACTGCTTGGATACATCCAGACACCGCGGCGGCTCTGGGGCTAAAGGAGGGTGACTATATAGAAGTGAGGCCCGCCGCGCCTAAGGTGGCTAAGCAGTTAGAACGTTTTAATGTCCAGCTCCCCACGGCGAGGTTTAAAGTACATGTGACGAAAAAAGTGAGGAGAGACATAATTGCAATATATCACTACTGGCCTGTGCCTAGAGATGGGAAATATAGACTTAGGGCGAAGGCTGAGAGATTGGCCGGCATTAGGTCGGGGTGGAGTGACGACAATTACCTAGGGCCTTTGTTAATGACCCGCCTTGGCACAGCTGGCGCCATGGGTAATACAGTAGTAGAAGTGTCTAAGGTGGGTGGGCTATGAGGCCGGTATTTGTAATTGATATAAATAAATGCGTGGGCTGCCGCGCCTGCGTAGCTGCGTGTATTGTAGAACACGGCCAGCCCTTCGTGGCGTCTGCGAATATTGCAGCTGGTCTGCCTAGATTTACAAGGACTAGGACTTACGTCAGGTGGGTAGAGAGAGAGAACGGCGATAGGCCGACGCGCCGCTTTATATCGCATTTATGTTTCCACTGTGAGAAGACTCCGTGTCTTGAAGTGTGTCCGACACATGCTACTTACAAGACTCCGGAGGGGGTGGTGCTGGTGAGATCGGAAGAGCACACGTCTGAACTCCAGTCACGAACGGTTATCTC
>CAMLLK010000204.1 GCA_946480885.1 uncultured Thermoproteales archaeon | reverse complement strand
ACCGTTCGTGACTGGAGTTCAGACGTGTGCTCTTCCGATCTCAGTCGTTAAAAGCCGCGTTGCCAAAATCTCAGCAAAGCTTTTAAAACGGGGCAATTTAGCTCCTAGCCCCGGTAGCTCAGCCTGGTGGAGCGCCTCACTGGTAACAGCCTCCGAGCTACCGACTGAGGAGGTCCCGGGTTCAAATCCCGGCCGGGGCTTTCGTCCCTCTTAATGGTTTAGACCATCGGTAATAAGATCAATGCATAGAGTTTGCCCTCATGGGCTGGGCGCCTGCGGGTTGCCCCCGGCGTCTTGCTGGCCGTGGGCTACTCGCCGTGTTTGGGCCTCTCGGCCATCACCCCGGCATACCACCTCAAAAGCCCCCAGCCGACTCCCTTAATCCTCGCCATGGCGAATAGGTGCTTGGCGGTAAGTGTCGCTCGTTTCTTCCCTCTCAGCGACTCGTCACCCGTTAACGCCGCCAACACGGCGGCTTTCTCGTAGTTAAGCTTCATGCAGGCTATGACCCTTCCTCCCGTCACCACGCCCCTTAAGGAGATAGAAGCCGGCCCCAACGCCGTTGAGGTGGCCGGCGTAGAGATGAGCGTGGCGAAGAAGGAGAGGGCCGGCTCAAAGTGGCTGGAAATCAGCTACCGGCCGGGGCTCTTTAGGGCTGAGGTTATCTCCCGCCGCTCTATTTGCTGAGGTGTTACGGCAAGTTATTTTGATCTCTGCACCTCTGGCCACATACCCTAAATCTTAGTGATAGGTGTGAGTCATGTCGTATACTTCGCCATTCTCTCTTTCCCACTTAGCAAATTGTCGTCTAAAAGTGTCTCCAGCATGGCTATTTTGGCATAGTCTTTTAGGTTCACGTTTTGATTTTTCTTCATCTGTGTGACTTGGTGGTTCTACCTACTAGTTAGTCACATATTGGGGAATCCTCAGCCACATGGCCACACGTATAGTTGGCTGTGGTTGAGTCAGAAATAAGCGGGCTGGTCAATGAGTTATTGTTCGCCCATGGCTAACGTTTGCAAGCTTCTGCTGAAGGGACTAGCTCGCAGAAGGGTAAGATTTGCTGGTTAGCCAGTAGGCATGGCCAGCTTGTTGTTTAGGAAACCCTTTCACTTGTTGTGAACAATACCATAGCAATTAAGTCGCGAAAAGGCACTAGGTCTACTGATTTAACCACGTTCGTTGGCTACGGCATCTAGGTCTGGCAATTACTACAATACTCATACCCTCTATTCTACCAAGCCTTAGTCTTCTTTGACTATCTTCCTTAAATGTTCCACTTAGTTACCTGTACAAGTTAAGGTAGTAGCAGGATTGTTAAAGGAAGAAAATGACTAAAAGGCTTGTTTTGAAGAAGTTGGGCTACGTGTAATGAGGTATACCAAGGCGGGTAGTAGAAACGGCGGTATCCACCCCAGCGCCGTAATCGCTAAACGAAGCATGTGCACCTCGCCTTGAAGCATGTGCTCCTCGCCTGTCACCGGTGCGTTAATAAGTGCAACTAAAATGTATAGACTTTCCAGGTAAAAAGGAATACCTGCTATGAGGGTGGCTACTAATACCCATTTCGCAGGTGCAAGTCTCTTATAAGCCGTTAGCTTGGCGATGAGGACCGTCAGCGCCGCTAAGGCGATTGTTATTAATGTCAATGTGGGTATGCTCAACACGTAAAAGCCGTTGCAGAAATACACACAGTCGAAGGTAGTTGTATAAATCGTGGCTGTGTCGGCATACCCGCCTAAAGAGTCCCACAACTTCCTCACGTCAGCAAAGACGATGAGAGTTCTAGTTACAGTGTTGTTATCCCTCGGCTCGTAGGGGATTCCTAAGCGGTCTAACACAGACGTGACCTCTCCATACTGTTTTACTGACCTAATCCATAATGTGGAAAATGTATCGTGGTCAGGATATATTAGCATAAACTGATATGCCAATGCCGTAGCTAGAGAATTGCTATAAACAACATAGGAGAGGACTAAAATTAGAAACGAAAAAATAACTGACTTTAATTTGGACATGGTATCGTTACTATGATACTTTCAGTATACTTTGCGCGTAATAGAATATACCAGTAATTAATCTTGATGTCTGATGGTCTATTTATTTGTACTTTTAAGTCAAAAAATGTACCAACACCGTATACACCTCCGTACCAGTTGACAGTTTGTCCTTTTTTAGCTATGCTTGGATCCCAAGTAAACCACGCAATCCCAAACACCCAATCCGGTTGCGGGGTAGTAGCATACACCACCCAGCTTGCTAGCGCTATTATTGCTACTAGTGCTAGTTTTAGTCCTTTGACCATGAAGGCGTAGTTTTTCTGTCTTTTTTTTTTTCGTTAGCCAAATAACGAAACCTAAAATGGCAAGTAGCAAAGAGCTGACAACACGGGTGCTACTTTTAGTAGTTCTTCAACGCCTAGCAGAGGGGTGCCTTACGTGTAACCTTCAACGTCTCTCGCCTCTGTTTTACTAGTTTAGGAGCATGGTAGCCTTTTATCTTCAACACCCTTGATTCTTGGGTACTTCTCATGTTACACGTCCTCCTCTTGTCACATGTAAGAGGTGTATAAAACTCACGTACTAGATAGTGGTAATAGACTTTCAAGCCAAGATCTGCGGGAGTGATCGCTCTTATTCGTTGCTCACCCCCTTTCTACTCTCCGGACGTCCCGGGGGGCACGGGGCCCGCGGCTCATCGGTCGCGCGGACAGGCCACGCCCGGAGGGTCGGCGCCCCCCTCGGCCGGGTACTCCCGCCGACCCCGGCCTTCGGCCCGTGCGCATGG
>CAMLLK010000203.1 GCA_946480885.1 uncultured Thermoproteales archaeon | reverse complement strand
CCGTTCGTGACTGGAGTTCAGACGTGTGCTCTTCCGATCTGCGCAAGCACGGCCTCTCTATGGACTATTAAATCTAGGAAAATTATTCTTATCTTCCCCTCTCTAATTAACTCTCTATACAGCGGATCAAGTTGATTATGTGCATAAGCACATGCAGGACAGTGGAGGTCAAATAGCTCTATCAATACCACAGAGGCGTTGCGATTCCCAAAGGAAATAGCCCACTCCGGCAGAGGTAGTTCATCACGACTGAGAGTAGTTTGATGAATATTAGTTTGTGTAAATTTTGTGTATATGATTAAAACCCCAGTTATTATCAGAATACTTATTGCTAATATTGCTATTGTAATTAAACGCATAGTGTGTTCTAAATCTATTATTTTAACATTTCTCGAGGTAGTTAAACAACTTTAGTATGGCGTCTCTATACCAATCCACTAGTACTACAATTAATGCGCCTGCGTAGTGTCCATATGCTACTAACGACTTAGGCGGCGCCAATACTATAAAGGCAAGTGATAACATATCCTCTTCGCCGTCTACTTTTAATAAAATACTCCTGGCGACGGCCTTTTCGACAGCTGACCAAGCCTCCTCAGTAATATAACCAGGCGGATTAATCACTTTTAAAACTTCGCCGTTTGGCCAGACGACCTCTATAGCAACTTCTCTCTTTGTCTTTTCGTCGATAGCTGCTGACGTTGGTATTATGCCGTATTTGATAAAGTTATTTGTAACTACGTCCCCCACCGTGTATATTTTCTCTATGCCGTAGTCTCTTAGCAATTCTTTAACAATTTCTATTGACCTAGGCGGCTCTTTCCATATAGCTACGGGATACGGAAAGGCAAAGAGGTCTCGTCGTTTCGATATTTTAAAACATATCATAGAGTTATTTTTCCACACTCAGTAGGCAGAATCACTGTACTACCTGGAGGAATTATAGGCTGGTCTATGTAGAAATGTATCGGTATCAACGTCTTAACATTTGCTCTCAATGCGATCTCAACGGCGTCTTTAGTAGTGCTATGGCCAATTTTATGCACTTCGTCTTCTACGCCGGGATTGCCAGACGCTTCATGAATTAATAAATCGCAACCCCTTGCTAACTCCACGACGTCATCACTTGGCGCAGTGTCTGAGCTATATACTAAACACCTCTCTCCGTGCTCTATTCTAACTGCTAAAGTCTCAACGGGATGTATTGTCTTCACAAATCTGAACTTAGTATCTCCAATTGTTAAGCCGTCTTGAGCTTCTATAAACTCTACGTAATCTAGAGCCTTTTCAATAGCCACAGTCTTTGCTAAAGTTACGGCGGCCTCTATTGTAGACTTGTTAGCTACTACTTTCAACGTTCTACCTAGTCTACGCGTCATGAGCATAAAGGTAGGCAGACCAAGTATATGATCGCCGTGTCTATGACTTATAAATATGACGTCTGGCCACGGCAAACTACATTTTTGCAATTTTGTATAAACACATTCTCCTACGTCTATAAGTATATTAATATCTGTCTTTACAAATATTGATGTGTATCCCATATAGGGCTGAGAGATCCATCCACCAAATCCAAGTATGTAAATTTCCATCTTTTTAAAAAGATAGATAGTTTTTAAATTGTTTAAATAGTAGCGACGTGTTGGCCAATTTATTAAAAAAAGGCGAATTAACTGTGGCTGTCTACGGCCTCGGATACGTGGGACTTGCTCTATCCGCCGTGTGGGCGTTCGTAGGGGCCAGAGTGATAGGGGTAGATATTAATACGTCGAAGGTAGAAAATCTTAACAACGGCGTAATTTCATATCCAGAGAAAGAAGTAGTTGAGGTGCTAAACTCCGCTATTAGACAGGAGAGGTTTATAGCTACAACAGACGGCATTGAGGCATCTATAAAAAGCCATGTGAAGATCGTGGCGGTGCCTATCTCTCTTAAAAAAACGAAGTCTTCTATAGATGTTGATTTTTCGCCTCTATTATCTACTGCACGGGCGATTGGCAGTGGGTTGAAGAAAGGAGATTTAGTAATTATAGAATCCAGCGTGCCGCCGGGCACTACGGAAGAAGTAGTGAGACCTGTACTAGAAAATGTCTCAGGCCTAGTGGCTGAGGAGGACTTCTACCTAGCCTACAGCCCAGAGAGAATTATGGTGGGACGCGCCTTTAGAGACATTATAGAAAACTATCCCAAAATCGTAGCCGGCGTAGGTCCAAAAAGCTCTGAAGAAGCCGCAGAGCTATACCGCTCTATTGCTAAGAAAGGAGTGATAATCCTCCAATCGCCGAAGGAGGCGGAGTATGAAAAACTTCTAGAAGGAGTATATAGAGATATAAATATAGCTCTCGCAAATGAGATGGCCAAGTTGGCAAACGTGTTGGGTATAGCTTTTAGAAGAGCTAGAGAAGCTGCCAACAGCCAGCCCTACAGCCATGTACATAAACCTGGCACTGGCGTAGGGGGCAATTGTATACCAGTCTATCCATATTTTTTAATGTGGACTGCCTCGAAGTACGGACTAGATCTTAGACTTGTAAAAACTGCAAGAGAGATAAATGAAAGACAGCCTAGAGAAATTGCCCTAGCCGTAATTAAAGCGATGATTAAACACGGCGTCAATCCCACAGAGGCAAAAATTACAATTCTAGGACTGGCCTTTAGAGGCGACGTAGACGACACGCGCGAGAGTCCAACCTATGGCGTAATCTCTACGCTTTTAGAAATGGGGCTGAGGCCTCGCCAAATAGTAGTACACGACCCCTACGTCTTAAAAGATTTTACATTGGAGCGAT
>CAMLLK010000202.1 GCA_946480885.1 uncultured Thermoproteales archaeon | reverse complement strand
CCCCCCCCCCACCGACCTCTACACTCTTTCCCTACACGACGCTCTTCCGATCTATCTTTGCCATAATGGGCCCCTCTGGCAGCGGCAAGTCTACAATTTTAAGAGTTTTGAACAGACTAATTGAGCTAATTCCCGAGGCTGTTTACAAAGGAGAGGTGTTGTTAGACGGCCAAGACATTTTTAAAATGGACTTGCTAGAGCTTAGGAAGAGAGTACAGATGGTATTCCAAATCCCCAACCCCATACCGAATTTATCAATTTTTGAAAACGTGGCGCTTGGCCTAAAGTTGAATAAATTAGTGAAGTCGAAGAAAGAGCTTTATGAAAGAGTAAAAGAGTCTTTAGAGAAGGCGCAGCTCTGGGATGAGGTAAAAGATAGACTCAACAGCCCAGCGGCTAAGCTGTCGGGCGGGCAGCAGCAGAGATTGAGCATTGCCAGAGCCTTGGCGTTTAAGCCACGTGTCTTACTCGCCGACGAGCCCACCGCCAACCTAGACCCAGAGAATACGGCGAAGATAGAGAGTCTACTACTAGATTTAAAAAAGGAGACGTCGGTAATTTTAGTGACGCACTACCCGCCCCAGGCGGCTAGAGTAAGCGACTACGTAGCGTTTCTATACAAAGGCAAGTTAGTCGAAGTGGGGCCCACCCGCGAGGTGTTTACAAACCCGAGGCATGAACTGACAGAGAAATATGTCACTGGGAAGCTTTACTAACTATGCGTAGGCTATTAGACATAGCTATAGATGAGATATCTAGAAAACTTAGACACGGCACAGCTCTAGCCGTAGAGGCGTTGAGTCTAGTAGACGGCGGAGGTTTAGAAAAAATCTCTGCAGTGGCTTCTGAACTACACAAACTACACCTCGAGGTGTCTGACTTAGTGATTGAGGCAGTGGCGAGGTATTCGCCAGTGGCTACTGACCTACGGTTTTTAAAGGGGGCTTTGTTTATCTCATACGACCTATACAGAGTGGCTCGCTACGCCCTAGACATAGAAATAGTTCTAGAAAAACTAGACCGGAGCTGCGACTTGGGAAAAATACGCAGCGTCTTAGATGTAGTAAAAAAGATGTTAGAGATGTCTATAGAGATGTTTCTCAAGAGAGATATTTCAAATATTAAAGAAGTGGAGAGGCTAGACGACGAAGTTGTAGACAAGGCGTATGAAGAGTCGCTACTTAGGCTATTAGAGAGGACAGATAGGTGTTTAGTAACTGAGGCCGTGGTGTTGAGACTATTGGAGAGGGCCTCCGACCACGCAGTCTATATCTCAAACCACGCCTACTATTTAGTCACTGGGAAGACAAAGAGCTGAGGTATTTATCACACATAACTCCCCTCGTCATACATAGATACTTCGAGAAGTGTTTAACAAGTCTCTCCTCTCTATACTTCAACAGTCTTTTTAAAGCCTCGCTCTTCGCCCTCCTCCAGTCCTCCTCCGTGGACACTTTAATCTTTACTCTAATAATTACAAAGTCTTTGTCGCTCTGCTCTGTGAAGTCCACAGCCGAGACTTCAAACCCGTGTAGGACAGATCTAACCTCCTCCTCCAGTGTCTCTATGTCGATTATTGACAGTGGCAGCTCTAGCCTAATTACTACAGTCATTTTCTCACTCCACTGCGGCGTGAAGTCCACCACGCCGGCGTTTAGCAACACCATATTCGGCACTTTCAACTCCTGCCCCGTGTCTAGTATTAAAGTTGTGTAGAACAGCCCCACCTCCGCCACCCTCCCCTTGTACCCAGGCGCCACGTAGTCCGGCGAGAAGTATTTATACAACGGCCAGAGGGCCGCTTGGTAGGGAACCTGCGGCGAGACTATACGGACTGTGTCGCCTACAGTGACGTATCGACTCGCAAGTATAAACAAGCCGGCGAATAGATTACCTAAGACAGGCTGTAGCGCCAAGCCGAGGACTAAGCCAGTCACTGCACCTCCCAGAAGCGCCGCCTCGATCCCAATCCTCGTAGTCGTCAGCGCAATTATTAACGCAAAGAGTGCGCCGATGACCTTTATAGTATTGCCAACGGCGTACGCCCTCTCTCTCAACGTAGGCCTGAGGTGTGAGATAATTGCGTTACCTATTAAATTCGCCACTGTGACCCCGGCCCCGGCTATAATAAAGGCCTTGGCGACATCTACATATTCATAAGGTATGTCGTACAAAGCAGCAAAAAATCTAAAACTGTAGTAGGCCACCGCGGCCAGCGCTACGGCCGCCAGAACTTTAACAACTACAAACCTCATCTCAGCCTCTTGTCTAAAAACTCCTCTCTAGGCGTGGTGTAGGCCACCACCCCCGCCGACAGCCACGCCGCGTTTTCAACACCTCTAACCACCCCCACGGGGGAGTGGACGTATTTAGAAAGAGCCGCAGTGGAGACGCCCCCTCTCCCAGCCATGGCGTCGGTGGTGCCGCCGTGTAAGACCTCAAGTTGGTAAGGCACGCCTAGCCTCTCAGCATTCACCACGTGGCCCCGGAGCTGTGATATAAACAAGCCGCCTCTCCCACTGTCTAGAGCAGACACCCTCCCAAGCCTCGCGACGTATGGCCCCTCCCCCACGCCGGAGACGACTGGAGTGTCAACCACCACGGCTATTTGAGTCCGCCTAAGCTCCACCTGCACTAAGGCCACTATGTAGAGCGTAGTGGGGACCTTTTTAATTAAGGCGTAGAGCGTCCCCGCCCCGCCGTCTATGGCCTTGCCGGTGACTGCTCTAAGACGCGCCACTTCTCTATCTAACACAGCCACGCCTATTTTCTCAACTTCGCCTCTTCCCCCGGCGCCGATGTTGTTATAGAGGT
>CAMLLK010000201.1 GCA_946480885.1 uncultured Thermoproteales archaeon | reverse complement strand
CTATCTTATCTACCCCCTCTTTCGCTACAGCAATTTTAAAATTTTCAGCTATGTCAATAAAGTCGTTGTAAATCTCGAGCCTTAATTTTTCTAAATCTCCTATCAGAGCTCTAATTCTCTGAATCGTAGAGTTGCGGGCGTCTTCTAGAGTTTTTTTTATCCTTTGGAATAGAACAATTTGTCTCCTAAGCCGTATTAACTCTAATCTCGACGGAGGTGGCTTAAAGGCCATAAAAAAAAGACCGCCAGGTTTTTTAAGTGTTATACATAGACCTATGTGAAAGATACTTGGAGACTTGTAAAGAGGGTTATAGAAGACGGAGACGTAGTCTTG
The DNA here is from genome assembly GCA_946480885.1 of uncultured Thermoproteales archaeon. The sequence continues at coordinate 2,495 of CAMLLK010000201.1, read as the reverse complement.
GAAGTACTGGACGCTAGAGATCCTGGAGTAACGCGCAGCGAAGAAATTGAAAAATTGGCTCAGAGACTGGGGAAGAGACTAGTCGTAGTGTTAAACAAAGCAGATCTCGTTGAAAAAAGACACTTAGAGAGGTGGAAGTCATATTTCACATCGCTTAGACTGCCTGTGGTTTATATCAGCGCAAAGTATAGAATGGGGACTAGAAAACTCATTTTAACAATTAAATCTATGACGCCGCGGATACCCGCCGTCGTAGTGGTAGTAGGCTACCCAAACGTCGGTAAGTCGACTATTATAAATTACCTAAAGGGCCGTCACGTAGCTCCCACAAGCCCCAAGCCCGGCTGGACAAGAGGGGAACAACTAGTACGAGCCAAGAGTTGGCTACTTGTCTTAGACACGCCTGGGGTTATTATGACGAAGACCAGCGGCGATTTAGCAATAGACGTAATAAGAGGCTTAGTAGACCCCGGCACTGTAGACGACCCAGTGCCTTACGCATATGCGTTGTTAAAAAGAGCTCTTAGCTTCAACCCAAATGTACTGAAAGAGTCATACGGGTTGGATTGCGACATAGAGGAAGTATTTGAAAAAGTGGGGATGCTGAGGGGAAGGCTTACAAAAGGTGGGGGTGTGAATATTGACGAGGCGGCTCGGACGATTTTAAAAGATTGGATAGTGGGGAGGATTAAATACGCCGCGCCTCCCCCAAATTTATAAACTGGCACCATCTACCCCATGTGTTAATCTCTATCATAGCAGCTGTATTGTTCATATTAACTATCTTAGACTCTTTCGCAGCTCCTCTATATGCTACTACGGAGGTGAAAATTGGACTATATGAAATCAAAGCAGGCCCAGTGGTTGAATCATTTTTACAAATGCCGTGGCTTGTGGCGGTTGGGACGTCTATGATATTATTAATACTAGCGCTATATCTTGAACTATTTATAAAACTTAAAATAGGGAATTTATCAAAAATTTTAGCAATTTTATCTCTTCTATACGCTATACCGCTGCCGTATATATATCTTGTAGAATTTAGAGACTTAGTAATTGTCTTCAGTAACTACGCCAAACACCTGGCGATACCTCTTTTCAGCCTTGCTTTAATTGTGGCGATGTCTGAAAAATTACTGATTTCTCAGAGTAGAGCTAGGGTAATTGCCGATTTATCTATTACAGAGGAAAAAACCGAGAGAGGTTTGTGACCCGTTGTTTTTTCTGTTTAAAACGTCTCTATACATATAATATTGTAAAAATTAAAACAAATTTATCATTAGACATATCTGTATATATATGTGATGAATGCCTATCTAAATACCAAGACCTGGTCTATGAAGTAGTCAAGAGAGGAGAGAAAACTCCCTATCTTAAAAACAGAAATAACAGGGACGCCATCGGAGATAAAACTAGTCTCGGTAGAAGTCACTACAAGAGGAATTACAGAGGGGGCAAAGGCGTGTAGTTTTTCAACACATTTTTCAACCTTTTCTCGATGTCTGGAAGCCACTTCTCTCCACTTTACGCCACCCATTTTCCATCTCTTTGCCTCTATAACTAAAGCATATTCTCTACTCCACGCCACTAAGTCAAACTCAACCCCACCGTTGCAATTATACCTCAAATTAGTCACTACTTCGTAGCCGTATTCAGAAAATACATGTTTTAAAAATTCTTCAAATTCATACCACTCTAAATTTCTTAAATATGGAGAGAGTTTGAGTCCTTTTTTTAAAGCTTTAAATAAAACATAGCCCCTACCTCTGGGTTCACCTGCCTTTAGAAACCCCAACACGACTAAACAATCTAAGGCAGAGTCGTCGCCAGATAGAAATTTTACTACTTCTGACTTAACGTCGTCACACATATAAAGCTGTGTATTACATTGTTTTAAATGATGAATAACATATACTACGAAAGATGAGAGAGGTCCAAAGCGCTGAAGTATTTTTATACATAATTTAGGAAGAAGTCGTGAATTGCGAGACCGCTGCGAGGTGTGAGCCAACTGCAGTTAGGGAGGGGGAGCTTCGCACAGATGTATTAGTAATAGGAGGCGGACTGGGGGGGTTAGTATCTGCATTAGAGCTGAAGAAATATGGATACGATGTCAAAGTGGCCTACGTGGGGCCTCTAGGCGGCCACCACGTGCTTGGGATGACTGAGGCTGAGGTGGAGAGTATAGTCGCTAAGTCAAAAGAACTAGAGTTATTCCAAGGCTTTTTCGACGGCTTTTATTTATACAGCGGCGGCGTTAAATACCGCGCCGTCTATAAACATTTGATTCTAGCCACCGGCGGCGTCGACTTACCTGTAACATTTCCTAAAAGCCGAAACGCGCCGCAGAAAACAGCTGAGGAAATACTCGCCTCGCCTCCCACAGGTTTGAAAATAGCCGTGTGGGGCACCACGGAGTGGGGACTCCGCACCGCTATTACCCTTAGAAGAATTGGAAATGAGATTCTTGTTTTAGACAACTCGGCATATCTCAG
>CAMLLK010000200.1 GCA_946480885.1 uncultured Thermoproteales archaeon | reverse complement strand
CTACCGCCACGTAGAAAAACTAATAGCAGAACTATGACAAATCTAAAAACTCACCGCCCCGTCAGCCTCTCCACAATTTGTATAATCTTCTCTATGTTAACCTCAAGCGGCGTATTTACATTATCTAGTATTAACTCCGGCGCCTCGGGCTCCTCGTAGGGGTCGTCGACACCTGTGAAGTTTTTTATCTCTCCTCTCAGCGCCCTTGCGTATAGGCCCTTCTTGTCGCGGCTCATAGCCACTTCAAGAGGCACTTTTACATACACCTCGACGAAGGGAACGCCGCCCTCTTCCACAATCTTCCTAACCTCAGCCCGCACGTCTCTATAGGGGGAGACAAAAGCAGCTAGCACAACTACGCCGTGGCTTGCGAGCATTCTCGCAATCCACGCAGCCTTAATGAGATGCATACGCCTCTCCTCTCTCGTAAAGCCAACTCCGGCGCTAATCGTCGACCGCATCCAATCGCCGTCTAGCACCTCAACTCTAAACCCCCCCTTCTTTAACCTCTCGGCGGCTAGAGTGGCAATAGTGGTCTTCCCCGCGGCGGGGAGACCCGTAAGCCACACGACAACACCCTTTTCTAAACACCGCACAATGCAGGAAAATTAATGTAATTAAAAAACATTACGCCTAAAAGTTATTAAGTGAGGCCATCTACTACACTGTGAAGAGAAGACACACAACAGTCTCTATACCTCTCCCGCTGTATAAAAAACTAGAAGAAATGATCGAGGGGACTGGCTTTACATCTGTCTCAGACTTCGTGACATACATCCTCAGAGAGGTAGTGGCCCTTAGGGAAAAAAACAAGAGGAAGGCGGGGCCGTTGACAGAGGAGGAGCTAAAAGCTCTTGAAGAAAAGCTCAAGGCCCTCGGCTATATATAGACTCTACAAATTTCGCCACGTCTAACGCATATATATCTCTCTTGCCTCCCCCCAGCCAGCTAGCCGCGTAGAAGCCATTAAAACTATGTAACGAATCGTCAGGCCCCCTGTCGTTGCCCTCAAGCCACGGCGACTCATACCCCACAGTCTGTACAGGCCTCACTCTCAAACCGTCTAGATATATCATCAAGTCCGGCGCGTCCCCCCTCACAACGCGGTAGATCTCCCTAGGCTCATAGACAGCCCCGTGGACGTACCCCCACGGCGCCTTCACGGACTTAAACTTCTTCTTCAACTCCTTCACCAGCCCCTCTCTCTCGCCCCCCTCGGCATTTAAAAAGACGCGGGCGTAGTAGCCCCCCCACGCCACGGCCCTACTCCGTCCCCAGTCCACTACGGCGTCTATATCCTCCCCACGCCTCGGCTCTCTTGTAAACTCCAACAGCCCCCACTCCCACAACAATTGATTTATAGCCAAAACACCACGCTGAGCTTGATTGCCATGGTCAGAAATCACCAACACCTCAGCGCCGCCCAACTTCTTCCTCAAACGGCCAAAGAGACTATCTACATACGAATAAAGACTGGGTATCTTATCCTCGTGTGGGTTGCCAGACTCGTATTGAGGGTGGGCAAAGTCCCAAAACTTCTGAAACATGTGGTGCACCCTATCTGTGCCAATCTCGTGTAGTATGAAGATGTCCCACGGCCTCTCCAAAAGCCTCTCGGCAACTCTAAACCGGAGCTCCACCATTTTCAACAAATCTCCAAAAGCCCTCTCCCTGTTCTCAGTCCTATACTCTACGTCAAATATATAATCACCCAGCTCACTAGCCAACTCCGGAGGATACGTCCAAGGCCGCCCCGGCGGAGTCATAAAATCCGAAATCCAAACGCCGTACCGCCTCGGGGGGTAGCCAGGAGGCAGCCCCACCACTATAGAACGCAGCCCCAGCCTCTCCCAGACGTAATCCACAGACACGTCAAGAGACGTCACGACGTAAGGCCTCCTATCCCCCCTCCTCAGATGTCTAAATCCATAAATACCCAACTCCCCAGGGTCCAGCCCAGTAAACATAGACACCCACGCCGGCACTGTAATAGGCGGGTCAACAGCTCTCATAACCCCCCACCTCCCCCCCTCGGCCCCCACAGCAAAAAATGGCAAAAAATCCCGAAGTCAAACAAAAACCAAAAAATACAACCCAACAAAAACAAAAACAAACAACATAACACCACAGACAGCCGACATCTTTTTAAAAATTATTCAAACCACGACACATGCCCCACGTCACTATTAGCGAAAAAATTTTCCGCGCCCTCGAGGCCGAGGCAAAGGCGAGAGGGCTCACTGTCGAACAACTCGTCGAAGAGATCTTAACAGAGTGGCTCGGCGTAGGCGCCGAACAAGAAAAAGAAATCGCCAGACGCCTACGTAACTGGGGCTACGCATGACTTATAACGTAGCACTAATAGTACTAGACACGTTAAGAGAAGACTACTCAAAAGGCCTAGAAAAACTAAGAGAAAAAGGCTTCGTCCAGTATAAAAACGCCATCGCCCCGGCGCCATGGACTTTACCAACCCACGCCTCTATATTCACAGGACTAATGCCATCAGAACATGGAATACATAGTAACGAAGAAATATTCTACAAAGGGTTCCACGAACTAGCGAGAATTAGTAGACTAAAAATGCATAAATTAAAATATGGCATACTAAATGAATTCTCAAGACATGGATACACAACGCATATAATAACTGCAAACGCTTACATCACGCCATTCTACGGCTTCAAAGCAGATGATGTTTTATATGTCGATAGGCACGAGCGGCAGAGATGGAGTAAAGGAGTAGAAGATAGGCCCACATTACGGCAAATGACTAGACTCATAACAAACGGGCAAGTGAGTAGAAGATCGGAAGAGCACACGTCTGAACTCCAGTCAC
>CAMLLK010000199.1 GCA_946480885.1 uncultured Thermoproteales archaeon | reverse complement strand
TAAAAGACTAATCCTTAATAAATTCTATAATCTCGTATTGACAAATTTAGAGGGTGCGAATATATACTTTAGGATAAGAGACGGAGTCTATCTCCTCGACAGGCCGGGTCTAGAGAACTGGCTAGCTGAACGCGTATCGAAGATCTACATTGGAGAAAGAGTGGTAGACATACGCGGGGGGTATGTATACACATCTAAAGGCGAAAAGAGGGGGCCCTATAAATACGTCGTAGTTTCTGAAGGCGCAGTGAGGAGGTTCTCCAGCCGGTTTGGCCACGTAGTTAGACTGCCAGGTCTTCAAATAGATGTGAAAAGCGCAGTGGGGCTCTCAGACATAACTGTCGTCTATAATCAAAAAATTTCAAAGAGCTACTTCTCGTGGATTGTAGAAATCGACAGAGGACTATATAGAGTAGGCCTTGCTGACAGTTGTTGTGTCGTAGAGAAGTTAAACAAACTTATTAAATTGATAAGGGGTGAGCCGGTGGGGAAGCCGTTTGGAGGCGGAGTGTTGGCTGGCCCGCCTCTGAGGCGAGTGGTAGATAGAGGGCTGATATTTATCGGCGACGCCGGGGGTTTTGTAAAGCCTCTAAGCGGGGGCGGGATAATACTCGCTTTAAAAACTGGGAGGCTTGCAGCAGAGGCTGTGTCTATAGACAAACCCGAGGCGTATCAATACGCCACTGCGCCCCTCAGACTGAAGTTGAGAACTGCTTTCCACGCGTTTAGGATTCTATACGGCGGCAGGCTCGTGGATAGGCTATTGGAGATTTTAAAAGGCGGATCTTACGTAGCAGTTGACTACGACGACCACTTAAGGACTTTATTCACAGCAGCTTTGACAGACATTAGATCTCTCTACGCAGTTAAAGAGTTTTTGAGATACCTAACGAGTTATAGATATATCTCTCATCTCTTCTAAGACCCACCTGCCCGGCCCTTGGAAATATTTATATACAGGTTGGAGCAACGCCGCCAAGGCCTCCGCCGTGGCGTTTTTTAAATCGGCTGGGTGTATCTTCCCCTCTTTGTATAAAGCCTCCACTTCGCCGTAGCTCCAAACCTCGACGTCTCCTCCATATTTCTCAGGTCTCTTGATTACAAAAGGCGTCTTTCTCTCTTCTCTAAACTCTACAATTCTCAAAATTTCAAGGACTGGGTTGTACTCTACGTCTCTTGGAGGGCAGTAGGCCTTAGCGATTTTATTAACAATATCCTCGGGGCTGTCGTGTATAAATATAGCGCTCTGAGGCACGATTTTAGACATCTTCAATTCGCTGAGTTCTTCACGGCTTGTGGGCTTTGTGGACAAGTTAAGAGCCGGGAGTAGTCTATGGTGAAGCGCCACTGGCTTTATCCTCTTCTCGCCCAGTTTCAGTGGGTAAAATCTTATACGCTCTGCCACTTCACGCGCTAAGATATGTGCACGTCGTTGGTCAATTCCTCCATGTGGTATATGTGCCTCGAGAGCGAAGACGTCTGCCACTTGTAGAGGGGGGTATATTAAATACGCAAGTGGGATAGACTCCCCCATCTTCCGCCCCAGGATTGTTAGACTATGTCTAACTTGAGAGAGAGTCACATGTCTAGCTATGTCCATGAGAAGTAGCCAATATTCGTCATTGTGGTGGTAGAGGTCTGAGCCAAGTACAAACCTAACGCCGTCTGGATCTCCCCCCAACACCTCAATTACTTTTCTAAACGCCTCTTTGTAGTACGTAACTGCCACTCTTCTTATGGTGTCTAAATCCCCACCGAGTTTGTTATTAAGCCACGAGTGGATATCTGCCAAAAATATCTGAGTCCTCACGCCCGCCTTCTGTAAATCTACTACTTTTGACATACTCACAATCCCAGTCCCCAGGTGGATAAACCCACTTATCTCAAAGCCTATATAATGACTCAGTCTGTGGCCAGTCTCCAACAACTCTCTCAACTCCTCCACTGTGATCACCTCTTCAGTGGGATATCTCAAAATTAGAGACAGCCGCCTCTCTACATCCATTGAATTTGAAAAAACTTACGTATATATAACACATGTCTAGTTGTTTTGAAAAAGTGATAGAGGGCGAAGTCCCCGCGGATGTATTTATTGCAAGAGGCCACCCCAATATTACAGCCAGGAATAAAAGAACTTTAGAAATTACAAAAGATCTATACGTGACGAAGAGGGGGGATTGCGTAGTGGCTTGTTGTGCAGAAAAAGGCGCAGGCGAATTAGATAGAGAAGTGCTAAAGGCCTTGGCGAAGAGAGGAGTTGTAATAGTGGCACTAAGCGTAGGAGATGTATGGGACTACGTCGTCGGAGAGACTCCCCTCGCCACGCCGACTTCTAACTGGAGAATTGTAGCTAGGAAGAGTAGATATGTCGAGAGCTCCACAGTGGCAGTTTCTATAAATAAAGCAGCGGTTGACCTCGACAGAGGACTTGTGGCTAGACTAAGAGAGAGCGCCCCCGTTAGAGTAATAATTGGCGTGTGTCCTACGTATATATAACTCAATGAACTCCGTAATGTGTTTACCACACTCCGTAGCTTAATAGCTAGAAAAATATTTCATATAGCTTTTGTCTTATTACTAGCCGTACCTTTTTTCACAAATATATCAATTTATATATATATAGCTATTTTAACATTTTTTAGTGGATTTATCTATTCTATACAAGTAAGAAATCCATCTATGTGGAAAGAAATTAGACAAAACTTTTTTAAAACTATCGAAGATTTATTTACAAGACTAGAGGCTTTATTACCAGTGGAGAGACTTGAGCTAAGGGCGCAGTACCAAAAAGTTTTGAAACAACTTGAAGAGCTTATAGACACTGTAGAGAGAGCCTACGAGAGGAGACCTGGGTACCTTGGG
>CAMLLK010000198.1 GCA_946480885.1 uncultured Thermoproteales archaeon | reverse complement strand
TAATAATGGGGTTCTTCGCCATGTCGTTAGTTAGCTTTGTCGCCGCTCTGTATTTAATAGAGGTATTTACTAGAGACATATACCTTTTAAAAATAGCTACGGGGGCCGCCGGCATAAAGCCACATAGCGCTACGTTTTACATAATTATCTCATTGGCGTCGTTAGGATTTTTATACTTCTACTGGCTGTACCAAATGTGGAAGTGGATTACTCTACTCAAGATATCGACGCAGTAGCTTTATTAATAGCTGAGTCGAATTGCAACGTCGCCTTGACTGGGGCGGGGGTCTCAACGGCTAGCGGTATACCCGATTTCAGAGGGCCCGAGGGAGTTTGGAAGAAAATAGACCCTGAGAAATTCGACATTGAGTACTTCTACAAAAACCCCGACGAAGTGTGGGATTTATTTGTCGAATTTCTACTCCCTAGTTTCGACGTGAGGCCGAACTCAGCACATTATGCACTGGCTGAATTGGAAAAAATTGGAAAACTATGCGCAGTGGTGACACAGAATATAGATATGTTACACCAGGCCGCAGGTAGTCGCAATGTAATTGAACTACATGGAGCACTCCGCGACGTTGTATGTACACAATGCGACTTCAAGACTAAGCTCTCTGAAGTGTTGAGAAGCAGGGAGAGGGGAGCTCCCAAATGTCCTAAGTGTGGAGGCGTTTTGAAGCCAGACGTCGTGTTTTTTAGAGAGCCGCTGCCACGCCAGGCGTTGAGAGAGGCTATGATGTTGGCAGAGATGGCTGAGGTGTTTTTAGCCATAGGCACGTCGTTAAGTGTTTATCCAGCTAATCAACTTCCGATAATTGCTAAGAAAAGAGGCGCTAAGGTAGTTATAATAAACCAAGACGAAACTTATTACGACTACCTAGCCGACTATATAATTAAAGGACGTGTAGAGTATATACTACCTCAAATTGTAAAAAGAGTCAAAGACATTCTAGTCTAAAAAACTCTCTGGTTATCAACGCCTTTTCAGCAGCTTTTCTCACCGCCTCAATTTTTAAACAACCGACGTCGTCTTTAAGTAGATTAAGCGCCTCCTTCAACAAAGTTTCAAATTTGTCAACCCGCCCCTCTTGTATTTTTACAAACGCAGCCGCCAGCATTATAAGGCCTTGTAGAGTTGAATCTCTAGATCTTCTCCACTCTTCCTCAAGCGCCATATGAGCCTCCCAAAACCTCTCTTTGTTAAACAATTGTACATAGGCCTCTAGCCCTCCCCCCACGTTTTCAAAAGATATGTCAACCACCTCCACAACCTTCCCCCCAACGGCCTTCTCTAATTTCTCTAAAGCCTCGGCAATATTTTCAGTTATGACATCTACCTCAATATGTCTAGTGCCTACTCGTACATTGATAACAGGCAGTAGGCTGCGGAGTTGTGTTAGTAGTTTATCTCTATGGCCCGGGCCAAAACCTGGGTTTTCTAAAATATACAAAACTCTCATTTATAGAGAGACATTAAAATAGCTGTGAAGTCTATTAAATCTCTCACTGATATTATCCCCACGAGCCTCCCCGCCGAGTCGACTACTGGTAGGTGTCTAATACCTAGACTTCGCATTTTTTCCAAAGCTTCTGTGACCAACGCATTTTCGTTAATGACCACAGGGTTTTCAGTCATTACAGTCCAGACAGGTGTGTCCGGGGGGAGGCCCCTCGCAAGTACGTAGATAAAGTCCCGCTCTGTCACTATTCCAATAGGTCTATTCTCCCCGTCTACTATCACAACGCTCCCAATTTTATTTTCATACATCCTCATGGCGACTTCTTTTACTTTTTCATCTTTTCTACAAGTGACTACTTGTCTAACCATTATGTCAGAGATTTTAATAGGCATTTCTCTTCTCTTCACTAGAGGCATAAATAATTACTTTATCTCGCTATTTATATTTTTATTATGGTTTTTTTAATTGAAAAATCTAAATCTACAATAACCTTTAGATCTCCATAAACTTCTTTTAATTTTTTAACTGTTGAAATAAGCTTATCTATTCTTTTAATAAAGTCTGTGTTGTCTGGAAGAGGCCCACCTGCGTAGAACTCTACTCCCTCTGCGGGTTTTAGATCTACACCAAAGGCAAGGGCAAGTTCTAAAAACTTCAGCCATCTCTCTTCCATCGCCTCTAGCGCCGGTTTGTTAAGTCTATACCGCTCTGCGTAATCTCTTATTGTAGTTAGTATTTTTTCTAAATCTGTGAGAGTTAGTAAAATCATTGTAGACTGTAGGCAACTTCGACGTTGTCTACACAGAATTTCACTAATCCAGGGGTCAAGTCGCCACACCCAAAAGTGTTTAGACGCACCTCTGGCCTATGTATGGGAGAGATTTCACGGGGCTGGGGCAACGGGGGTATTAACTCAGGCAGTTTTGAAGTTGTGATATAGCTCTCCTCTGGGCCGATCACCACTGTGTACTCCCTTAGGCCTAGGTCGTCGGCCATTTTCCTAGCCTCTACTAAGATCTCTAACACAGAGGCCAGCGCTGTGTAGATATAGCCCAACGTCCCCAGCCCTATGACGTAGTTCTCTACTTGACGCTTGGCGAGAGTTATAGGAGTGGACTCAATCTGAGGTAGTAAAGACCTCATATGCCACAAAACTTTCTCAACGTCTTCCGAACTGACGACGATCATAATATAATCCTAATCCGGTCTTTTAACATCTCGACATATACTTCTTCATCGGGGCCTAGGACTTTGATGATCACTTCTTTAATTCTTGGATCTATTTGGAGCTGCGAGACTTTTCTCTTATGTAACGTCCTCACGGCACGACTATTAGAGTATTTTTACCTCTAAAAACAACGTACATATCTGGTGGAAAATAGCGGAGTAGAGTAACAGGCACTCCAGTG
>CAMLLK010000197.1 GCA_946480885.1 uncultured Thermoproteales archaeon | reverse complement strand
TGGACTACGAGACGTTTGGTGAACACCACTGGCCTGAGAGTGGAATTTACGAATTTCTACGGTGGCTGCCTAGAGAGATTGCAAAGAAGCCAAGGCTGAAGTTCGCCACAGTTTCAGAAGCCGCATCTGCCCACCCGCCGAGAGATATCTACGACGTTCCGCCTTGGGCCACAATTAGCTGGGCAGACGAGAGAGACCTCTCGGCGTGGTTAGGCAACGAGATGCAGAGAAACTCATTCGCGCTACTAAAGTGGCTATACCCCTACGCAAAGGCGATGGGCGGCTATATATTAAGACTGTGGAGAGAGTTGTCGACAAGCGATCATTTCTACTACCAGGCAACTAAAACAGGTCCCTCTGGCGAAGTCCACTCATATTTCAGCCCTTACGGCTCTGCGTATAAAGCACACGACGTCTATATGACAGCTCTCTTCACACTTATTCTCTACATAAGAGAGGGGTGGAGTTTTGAATATGCCAAAAGACTTCGTTTTGTAGACGAGCGGTGTTTTTATGCAGACGGCATAAGGCTCTGTTCTTTAGACGATCTAAGGGCGGTTGAGAGTAGTTTTATAGAAAGACATAGATTAGAGTTGAGAAAATGGCTAATAGACGCGTTTCTCCTCGACGAGAAGACCGCTGAAGAAGTCCTAACTAAAAAATTATAATTAATGTATATATCTCTAAATATGGCTAGACTCGTAGGGTTGTCACTAATTATATTTGTTTTAATACTCGCCTTCATACTCCCACCATCTTTATATAGACTAGCCGACCCCTTCAACGGCCCCATGAAGGCAGTGGCAAGACCTCCTCCCTTAGTCGGCTTCAGCAACTACGTCTTAGTGATTGAGGCAAATGACCTAAGAGAAGCTTTTTACAAACTTGGATACGCCCATGCGTACTATAGGTTTTTTCAAATGGACGTATTGAGAAGAGTCGCTTCTGGTAGACTATCTGAACTCCTAGGCGAGGACGCATATAGAACAGACGTTTATTTTAGAACTAGGGGGTTGTACATAGCCGCAGAGAAGACTTGGCAATATATTCAAGACAATTACCCAGACTTTGCGACGTTGTTAGAAGAATATGCCAGGGGGGTAAACGACTATTTGTCAAAAAAGCCCCCTATTTTTGAATATTTAGTGCTTGGAAAAGAGCCAGAGCTTTGGAGGCCTGTGGACTCTATAGCTATTGGTAAATTAATAGCGTGGAGACTCAGCGGAGGGGAGGACGATTTGTTATTAAAAGACCTCGTCGAGGCGAAGGGTAGACAGATTTTAGATTTTATACTGCCTCGAGAGGCAAATCTGCCCATATTTCCCCACAAAGTGTCTTTTTCTCCACATACTACATTAGGCAGTAACAATTGGGTCCTGTCTCCGCATATTACAGCTACAGGTCTTTAGCAAATGACCCACATCTACCTTTAACCGCCCCGCCAATTTGGATATTACAAAAAGTCAAAGCTCCAGGTTACCAAGTGGTGGGCGTCGCCTTTCCGGGAAGCCCTGTGGTTGTCATAGGAACTAACGGCTACGTTGCTTGGGGCTTTACAAACACTGGCGTAGACGTAGTGGATTATTACTACTACGTCTGGGACGGCGATAGGTACTTCTACAACGACACGTGGCTGTCTGTAACTAAACGTGTAGAGGACTTTAAGATCTGTGATGCAGAGGGGCGTTGCCGTGTCGAGAAGATTGAGGTGTGGGAGACAATACATGGACCTGTTATAGAACACCGCGGTGTTAAATACGCCATGAGGTGGCTCGGCAATGGCGTCACTCTTGAAGCAATGGCGTTATTTAAAATGGGCACTGCGAAAAATATTACAGAGTTTTTAGAGGGGCTTAGATATTTCGTAGTCCCTAGCCAAAACGTTGTCTACGCGGACGTACATGGAGTAGTTGGGTACTTCGCCAGTGGTTACTTCCCAATTAGAGACGGCGGCTATTTACCCTTTAATGGATCAAGAGGCGAGGGGGAGTGGAGGCGGCTTGTGTGGCTGCCCTCTGTTGTATATTTGATAGACCCGCCGTTTGTGGCCACTGCCAATAATAAAGTTGCGGAGTCTGACGTATATCTACAGTGGAGGTGGGCTGATAGATACAGATTTCAGAGAATTGAAGAACTTATAAAATACCACATGGCCAAAGGCAGAGTCTCTACTGCCGACGTTATGAATATACAACTTGACGTAGTTGATATCTCATGCCGAGATGTATTTGACATATTGAAAGAGCTGGGCGGCGAGAAAAGCTCTAGGTTATTAAGAGAGCTGTCTAATTGGGACTGCACTATGGGTAAAGACTCAATATATGCCGCTAAATATGCAATTTTTATATACAACTTACAGAAAAGCGTCTGGGGCAACGCCTCTGAATTTATACCATTTGAGATCACACTCAAGGTTTTAAGAAGCGGCTTTGTAGACAAAGACGTGTTAGAAACAGCGGCGGAGAAGGCTTTGGGGACTAATGTAAAGTGGGGGACAATACATAAATACGACATACGACATGTTTTAGGCAGAGTATTCCCCAGATTAAACTACCCGCAGAAAGAGGCCAGTGGGAGTTGGTTTACTATAAACATCGCGCCTGGTTTTGAAGTTTCTCAAGGGCCAAGTGTGAGGTGGATAGTGGCCTTTGGCGACGGCGTATATATGTCTATGCCCGGAGGACCTGATGGAGACCCCCTCAGCTCCCACTACTACTCTCTCTACGGCCTCTGGCTTGATGGTAAATATGTCAAAGTGGATTAAATACACGGGGGCGTTTATACCATTGTTAGGAGCGTGGATCACCTGGCCAGTTGTGAATGTAGTAATACTTCCGAGGTTGGGAGGGTTAATATACGGGCTGTTTTCAAGTA
>CAMLLK010000196.1 GCA_946480885.1 uncultured Thermoproteales archaeon | reverse complement strand
GTGACTGGAGTTCAGACGTGTGCTCTTCCGATCTGGCGACATGTCGGCAATCATAGCCTGTAGCGCAGGCAGCGTCCCCCCGCCCACCCCCGCCACCACTCTACCCAGGGTAAATATCCACAGATCTCTGGCGAAGTACATAGACAAATGGCCCACTGCGGCGAGGGCCAGCCCCGCCGCCGCCACTACAGACCTCCCAACTCTATCGGAGACGTACCCCCAAATAGGCGCCGTGGCCATTTGCATAATTGAGTATATAGAGACTAAGACGCCTTGTAGCTGGGCGTCTCCCCCCAGTTCTTTCAATACGTAGGGGATTGAGGGTATGACGGCCCCGAAACCGACCATGTGGATAGCCACGGCCCCCAGTAAGACGTAGAGAGACCTCACGGGGGAGACCCGTTGGGCGTATATAAATCTATGTATCTGCCGCCCTACGGCGTATTCAACTACGCCTCTGGCCAACCCCCCCGTTTTTTATCTGTAGGGCAAAGTCGTAGGCGTCTATTATCGCCTTTATAGAGGCCTCCACTACGTTACTCGACACGCCCACTGTCCTCCAGACCCTAGACCCGTCTGTAAACTCCACAGTGACTCTCACCACGCTCTCTGTGCTCTTCACCGACGTGGGGAGAACCACTCTGTAGTCTCTTAGATAGACGTCGGCGAGGTCTGGGAAGGCGGTAGTCAAGGCGTTTCTCAAAGCCACGTCTACCGCATGGACGGGGCCCACCCCCTCCCCCGCCGTCAACAACTCTCTATCCCCCACCCTCACCTTCACCACTGCGTACGAGGCGGCGGTGGGCCCAGTCAAAACTCTCCACTCCACAAGTCTAAACATCTCTCTATACGCCCCAATGTGTCTCAACAGTATTAAAACTGCGGAGGCAGACGCCACGTCGAAAGAATAGCCCACTCTCTCCAACTTCTTAATCTCCTCCAAGGCGCTCCTCACCCCCTCCGCCCTTTTGTCAAGCGAAATCCCCAACTCCTCCGCCAGTTTTAAAACTAGGCTAGAGGACCCCGCCACTTCAGACACTATAAAAACTCGCCTATTCCCCACCAGCGCCGGGTCTACGTGTTCATACGCCCTAGGCACCTTCCTAACGGCGTCTGCGTGTACGCCCCCCTTGTGGGCGAAGGCGAAGTCCCCCACGTAGGGCTGGTAGGGATTCGGCTGCGCCCCCAAGGCCTCGTACACCAACCTCGACACAGCCCTAAGTTTTGAAAACTTGGCGGGGGGCTCCTCCTCTCTCAACACTCTAAACCCCATCTTCAACTCCAGCGTGGGCAACACGGCGACGAGGTCGGCGTTGCCAGTCCTCTCCCCCACTCCGTTAATCGTGCCCTGGACGTGCCTCGCCCCAGCCGCCACTGCCATTAAGGTATTAGCCACGGCGCAGCCGATGTCGTTGTGCATATGGGCGCCTAGGCGCATGTTGGGAAACCGCCTCTTCACCTCCGCCGTTATTCTATACACCTCATGCGGCGGAGTCCCACCGTTGGTGTCGGCTAGGACAACCACCCTAGCCCCCGCCCTCCACGCCGCCTCGATAGAGGCCAGCGCCTTTTCAAAATCCTCTAAATAGCCCTGGTAGAAGTGCTCCGCGTCGTATATCACCTCGAGCCCGTGCTCTCTTAAATACTCCACACTTTCAGAAATCATAGCCAAATTCTCCTCCCACGTAGTCTCCAACACCTTCTCCACATGCAGCGTCCAGCTCTTGCCGAAAATAACAGCCACGGGCACATCCGCCTCTATAATAGAGTTGAGGCTCTCGTCCATGTGAGGCCTCACCCCCCTCCTCCTCGTCGAGCCAAACGCCGCCAACTTAGCCCTAGACAATTTATACTCCCTCATCGCCTTAAAGAAGTCGAAGTCTTTAGGATTTGAGTAGGGCCACCCACCCTCGATGTAGTCAACCCCCAACTCGTCGAGAGCTAGAGCTATCCTCACCTTGTCCATAAGTGTAAAAGACACCCCAGCGCCCTGCGCCCCGTCTCGGAGAGTTGTATCTAAAACCTCTACATAATCCCCGACATAGATATATAGAAAGAGCCAGTATATAAATTTAAACCCACATCGAAGAGAAGACATGGACTGCGACCCAGTAGACCTATTCCAGAGACTATTCGGCGCAGAGGCTAGAGTAGACATACTACAAAAGACAGAACAACAGTGGACAGTCCACTTCTACGGCAATATGTGCTACACATGCGGCGCCGCCGACTACTTCGACGACTTCGCCCACTTCTTAACACAATGCACAGACACAGAGTGGGCAGTAGAGACCTACACCCAGAGAGAAGACGGCACCTACCTAGTGGTGTACAAACCCCGCCACCTAGTAGCAAAGAAAAAAAGACACGTCAAAATAGTAATAGACAGAGAGGAGATACACCTAGA
This sequence comes from uncultured Thermoproteales archaeon, assembly GCA_946480885.1. The sequence continues at coordinate 480 of CAMLLK010000196.1, read as the reverse complement.
AATAGAAGATGGCGGGCCCGATGGGATTCGAACCCACGACCTACGGCTCTCCTCAGCACAGCTCTAGAAGGCCGCCGCTCTATCCAGGCTGAGCTACGGGCCCCAAAAAAACACCCACACACCTATTTAAACATTACGCCCACAAAACCAACCCACACAAACACCACTACAACACACACAAAGGGGACCAAAGGACAAGCCCTCACTATCCCACACGACAAAATGCTCAGCCAAGCAACTAACACAACCCGTAAAACACACACAAAAACACACCACAAACACAGCCCCCAACACTAACAAAACCCCACAAACCCCACAAGCCCCCAAGACCCTTGATCTTCTATATACTCGCCCTTGTCTAGTATATATTCTATATATTTTTCGGCGTTTTTAAAACGTCGTGCAGCTTGTTCTTTACTTTTGTATATATTTCTACTGTCTTCTTTTTAGGGGTTTTTAAATGCCGAAAATCCAATTTAT
>CAMLLK010000195.1 GCA_946480885.1 uncultured Thermoproteales archaeon | reverse complement strand
TTTAAAACATCTATATATACTCTCCTCCCCCCTCTCTTAGTCCTAGCGACGTCGTTACACGTCAATAATGCAGTACCAACTGCCCCGTCGACAATCCCAGGTATGAACACCCTCGCACCCGCCCTCGCCGCCGCGCCGAGGATAGAGGTTTCTGGTAATTTTGAGCCTATTAATTTCGCCAAATCCGCTGTTGACCATTCGCCGCCTTGTAGCTCATCGCAGAGGTCTAGGATGAATTTCTCCACGAGGGGGCCGTACTCTTCTTTTTTGATTATTAAATTGCCTAGTCTATACAACCCCTCTCTCGCTAACTCTACGTCGTCTAAGTCAAAAGAGCCTTGTGTATAACGTGCCCCCATTGCTTTCGCTATGTCGTGATCCACCGCTCCCGCCGTGGTCACTATGACGTTAAAAAGCCCTCTGCCCACCGCCTCTGCGATAATTTCTCGAAGACCTGTGGCGACTAAATTAGCTGTGAATGAGAAAAAACGTAGATCTGCCTCGGACACGGCTTGTCTCAACACTTCATATGCCTCAACAACTTGTAGAGCTTGAAAACCCCCAATTCTCCTATAGAGCTCTATTACCTCTCTCATTTAATGACTTTCACCCCCTCCACAGCCCCCATTTTTTGTAACTCTTCTATCGCCTCTCTAATTTTTCTAACTGTGACGTTCATCTTCATCGCAATTTCTTCAAGTGACCTATTCCCGTCTACGAGCTCCGCCACTTGTCTAAGCCACTTGTCTTCAATCACCACAGACTTACCCGGCAGCGGGATCTCTTTCCCCGGTATTTTGTATAGGAATAGTTTATGACTTCGCCAATCTTCATAAACTTCTTCCATCACCACTGGCCTCCAGCCGGGGACCTCGAAGTCGTGTGTAACAACTCTAGAGGCTGGGCGTAACTCCTTTTCTAACTTCGGCCTCAGCCTCTCGTTTATACTAGTGAGGAGATACATAGTCACCACGTCGGCGTTTGATAAATCCACGTCGTAGAAACTTGCGTTTATTATAGAGGCTTTGTTGCTCAACCCCATGTCTCTAATACGGGCAAGAGATTGTTCATATAGATCTTTTCTAATCTCGACGCCGATAGACCTTGCGCCGAATTCTTTAGCCGCGATTATTACTATTCTCCCGTCTCCAGACCCCAAGTCGTATAAAACCTCGCCCGGCTGTACTCTCGCCAGTTGTAACATTCTTCTCACCACCACCTCAGGGGTGGCCACAAAAGGCACGTCGTACATAAATCCAATTATGTCCACGTTATATAAATTTATTAAGGGGAGGTCCCACATCCAAGGGGGAGGTTGAGACATAGTTGAATATAGTTAAAAGTTTTTAAACTATGAAAAGTTTGTCGACGTGCCACATAGATCACGTCATAAAAAAGGGAGGTCTAGATCTACAAGACCTGCACACCCCACAGTTCCCACTTGGATCAACTACACCCCCGACGAAGTTGAACAATTAGTAGTAGAATTGGCAAGACGTGGATTTCAACCCTCTCAAATCGGGTTGATTTTAAGAGACCAGTACGGAATACCTCTCGTCAAGTCTGTCACTGGTAAAAAAATTACGAAAATACTAGAAGAGAGAGGAATTAAACAAGATTTGCCAGAAGACCTATTAAATTTAATCAAACGGGCTTTGAGAATTAGAAAACACCTAGAGGAACATCCTAAAGACATGTCATCAAGGAGGGGGCTCCAGTTAGTGGAGTCAAAAATACACAGACTTGTAAAATATTACAAACGCGTCGGCAAATTGCCACAAGACTTTGTATATAACCCACAGGCGCTGTCTCATCTAGCCACTTAGGCTTTATAAATAGTTTAAGTATTTAACGTGGATTTTAGGAACTTTATAATAAACCATGTAGATCGAGTTCTAGAGTATTTAGAACAGAGTCCACTAGTAGTGTACACCAGGAGGACTGTAGACGCTTATTTAGCGGCCTATGCTATAATATCTACATTTGGAGAGACTGCGCATGTTTCAATAGTCGACTGGCCGCCTGAGAGTGGGTTTTGTATGGGATTTAAATGCAATGGTCTGTATATAACCGAGTGGGAAGTGGGCGTAGACGACTCTGTCTATAAGACTGAGTTCACCTCTTTAAGCTACTTAACGTATGTACTTCTCAGTACTTTGTCGCCAGTAGACGACAAAGTAAAGAAAGCGCTCTATATAGGTCACTATAGCTGGGGTGTAGATTTATGTGAGTATAAATGCCCAATTCCCAGTGAGCTATTAATTGGAGATGAGAGGCTGAGAGTTGTGTTCCCCTTCATTGACCAACGCCCGCCTCTCCACGCAATTGTGAACTCTACACTTCCTATTGTACCTGGCGCATTTGGCCGAGCCACAACGCCGCCTTTAGAAGATAGTATCGCTGTACTAGACTGGGCCTTGGGGACAGCCGCCGCCGAGGGGTTTCACACCTCTGTAGTAGATAAAGCAGTGAGGCTCTACTCACCTACGGTAAAGCCTGCTGAGGCCGCTGTGGGTTTTGAGGCGATTTTAGCTGGCTTTATAAACGACATAGATAAATATATAGTTAATCTTATGGATAATTTCTATACAGTTTTAAAAAATATTAAAGATAGAGATGTGGCTATTTCAAATCCATTTTATATATTTAAAATTGCGCCTTATATATCATATTATCTAAAACTATCTAAACCGGCTGTATTGAGATTCGACACGCCGAGGGGGCGAGTAGCCGCCATCGTGGCGCCACGAGGTGTTAAATTAAAAAAAGCCGAGTTAGAAGACTTCGGCTATGTATTGGAATTTCCCACATTTTTAGTTATATATGTCGAGAGGGCCAGGTATGCAGAACTCCTCGAGAGGGAGATCGGAAGAGCACACGTCTGAACTCCAGTCACGAACGGT
>CAMLLK010000194.1 GCA_946480885.1 uncultured Thermoproteales archaeon | reverse complement strand
TCTAAATTCAGAATTAACACTGCCGCCTTTCGGAGATTCGTTGGACAAATACAGCCCAGAACTTGCAAGTTATTTAAGGCCTCGGTTAGTGTCAAATACTACATTGATCATTACATGTGGGGAGACTTTCGTAGAGGCGTTGACCCCCATCGTATTAAAATGTTCAGAAAATTTAAAACTATGATGAAGAGAACCCGGCGGAGAGATGACAGGCGGCATCCTATCTGATATTGGCAAAATTCATTATCTAAATTTTAGTAACTAAAATTAATTTATAGTTTAGAATTAGAGACGTGAGTGAACAAACTATACAGATAAAGACAAGCGGCAAAGTTTTACAATCTCCTTGTGGCTACATAGTACATGGATTAGAGGACATTATAGTAAAAACTACTTCTATAAGCGATATTGATGGAGAGAGGGGGATTTTATGGTACAGAGGGTATAGAATAGAGGAGTTGGCTCATTATACAAACTATGAAGAAGTTTCATTTCTAGTTCTATATGGAAAACTGCCGAATAAAAAAGAACTTGAAGAATACACAGCCAGACTGCGCGTCAATAGAGAACTACATAGAGCAACAATAGATGTAATCAAAGCCCTGGCTAATGCCCACCCTATGTTTGCAATACAAGCAGCAATAGCCGCCGAAGGCGCCTTTGACGAAGATAATTTAAAAGTGGCGGAGGCTTTGAGAAGTGGTAGATACAAGGCAGAGGAACGCAACTTGGCCTATAGAGTCGGCGAGAAGCTTGTGGCTAAGTTGCCGACAATAGTGGCATATCATTATAGATTAGCCAGAGGGTTGGACCTCGTCAAGCCTCGTCAAGACCTCTCTCACTCGGCTAATTTCCTATATATGATGTTTGGAAAAGAGCCGGACCCATTGGCTACAAGAGGCATAGATCTATATCTAATACTACACGCAGATCATGAAGTACCTGCGAGCACCTTTACAGCTCATGTTGTCGCCTCGACTTTAAGTGATTTATACTCTGCAATAGCAGCTGCAGTAGGTGCACTCAAGGGACCTCTACATGGGGGGGCAAATGAAATGGCTGTGAGAAATTATTTAGAAATTGGAAACCCGTCAAGAGCAAAGGAGATAGTTGAGGCAGTCACTAGGCCCGGCGGACCGAAGCTTATGGGCGTTGGGCACCGCGTATACAAAGCCTACGACCCACGGGCTAAGATATTTAAAGAATTTGCCAGAGATTACGTGGCTAAATTTGGAGATCCACAAAATCTCTTTGCAGTTGCCAGCGCCATAGAGCAAGAGGTGTTGAACCACCCATATTTTCAACAACGGAAACTCTACCCCAACGTGGACTTCTGGTCTGGCATAGCTTTTTACTACATGGGGATCCCATATGAGTACTTCACGCCGATATTCGCCATGTCTAGAGTAGTGGGATGGGTAGCACACGTCTTAGAATATTGGGAGAACAATAGGATATTTAGACCCAGGGCGTGCTACGTAGGGCCTCGCGATCTACACTACGTCCCCATAGAACAAAGGTAAAAAACTAAATTAATTTTTCTCTCATTAACAACTCTAGTATTTTGATACTACGCTCTATTATAGATCTAGCTATTTCAAGCTCTTCTTTATAAGATCTGGGCAATCTGGCCACTCTCTGTGCAGACGCCGCCGCCGCCACTGCCGCCGCCTCTCTTACATAGACCTCCCACTCGGTCATCTTAGGTATTATATACTCCTCGCTTAGCCCTCTCTCCTCTGCAAATTTAGCCACCTCCTCCGCAGCGGCTATTAACATTTCGTCTGTAATAGTCGTGGCTCGGACGTCTAAAGCCCCTCTGAAGACGGCAGGAAAGATTAACGAATTGTTTACTTGATTTGGAAAGTCACTTCTTCCAGTGGCTACAATCTTAGCGCCAGCCTCTTTAGCCTCCCATGGCCATATCTCTGGCACTGGGTTTGCCAACGCAAATACAACTGGGTCTTTATTCATAGCTGAGACCCACTCCTTCTTAATAACGCCGGGACCAGGCCTAGAGGCCGCAATTACGACGTCTACTCCTTTCATGGCTTCTGCAATACCGCCCCTCCGCCTCTCGGCGTTAGTCTCTATTGCATATTTATACTTCCAGGGGTTTTCTATCATCATTTTATCAATGTCGTCGCGTTCTGGGTGGAGTATCCCCTTACTGTCGACCATAATCAAATTCCCAGCCTTTGCTCCGTATTTTATTAAAATCCTGGCTGTGTATATATTAGAGGCTCCGGCTCCTATTAATGCAATAGTGACGTCACTAATCTTTTTACCTACTAGTTTCAGAGCGTTTATTAAACCAGCCAGCGTCGCCGTAGCTGTGCCCTGTTGGTCGTCGTGCCACACAGGTATTTTTAACTCTTGGCGTAGTCTATCTAGAAGGTAGAAACATTTGGGAGACTCTACATCTTCTAGATTTACGCCGCCGAGGGCAGGCTCTAGAGCTTTTGTAACTGAGATAAACTCCTCGGCGTTGTTTACTCTTATAGGCAGAGGAATTGCGTCAACGCCGCCTAGATATTTGAAAATAAGCGCCTTCCCCTCCATCACTGGGTAAGCGGCTTCTGGACCTATGTTTCCAAGCCCCAATACTCTAGTGCCGTCTGTAACTACGCCTATTATATTCCAACGTGATGTTAACTCAAAGGCCATTTCTGAATTTTTATAAATTTGTCTAGAGACTTCTGCAATACCGGGGGTGTAGTATATTGCAAAATCTTCCATAGACAAAATTGGGACCTTCGGCATAACGGAGATCTCCCCCCCATATTTTCTATGAATTTCTACTGAAAGTTGGTACCACTTTTCTGTCACATAGGTAATAAAGGATATATAATTAAATATTTCGAAAGACATGGAAAAGAAAAACGACTATAGGCAATTAAATATAAAAATATATAAAGATAA
>CAMLLK010000193.1 GCA_946480885.1 uncultured Thermoproteales archaeon | reverse complement strand
TATATGTATGAATTTAAAAAAACTTATAAAAAAATTCTCAGAGGGGTTTGACTACCTTGTTATTACTAAGAGCTCTAACTTAGCATATGCAATAGGACTACCAGACGCCTTGGGTTTAGTAGTGGAGCTGTCCAGTGGGTCTTCTACGCTCTATGTCTCTCGTCTAGATTATACAAGGGCTAAGGCGTATGTAAATGTTGATAGAGTAGTGGCCTTGGCCTCTGCTGAGATCCCCCCGCGTAGACCTGGAGAGAATTTAGTAATTGCTCCGAGTCTTTTAGAAGTTGTGAAAAAACTAGGGGGGAGAGTTGCCTCTGATAGTAAAGACGTGGGGGTGGACATCTCTACAGAGATACTAGAACTGAGGTCTGTCAAAGAGGAGTGGGAGGTCGACGCCATAAGAAAAGCGTTGAGAATAACTGAGAACGTATATGAAAGACTCAAGGCTATGGAGCTCCAACGTCTAAGAGAACGAGACGTCGCCGCGTTGGTGTATAAATGGTTTATAGAAGACGGGGCTGACGGCGTCGCTTTTGATCCAATAGTGGCCTCAGGCCCCAACGGCGCCTATCCACACTACCGATTTGGAGATAGAAAAATCTCATATGGAGACTACGTAGTTGTTGACATAGGCGCGAAGAGTGGAGTTTATTGTTCAGACATGACGCGGACGTTTGTCATAGGGCGTGGAGATGTCTTAAAAGACGCTATGTATGCAGTATACGAGGCGTTGAAAGCCGCTGAAAAAGTGGCGAGGGAGGGGGTCTACGTCCGGGAGGTAGATAGAGCGGCACGGGACGTAATTACAGAGTATGGATTTACACATAGTTTTATACACTCCACGGGCCACGGCGTGGGGGTAGAAGTACACGAACCACCTAGGATATACGCCACGTCGAATGAAATATTAAAGAGAGGCCACGTCATCACTATTGAGCCCGGCGTATATATCGACGGCGTAGGGGGCGTAAGAATTGAAGACATGGTATATATCGACGGCGGCGGCGTTGTGATGAATAGATTCCCACACATACCCTAGCGCCTCTTGGCGTAGACGCCCACTCCTTCCACCGACCTCTCTACTTCAAAACCTACTTTTCTAAGTCTTTCAACTACGCCGCGGGCTGGGTCCAGCCACCTGTACTTAGACCCACTTTGACTCACGTAGTGGAAGAGGCCGCCTCGTCTTTTTAAAATCCTATAGAACTCTCTATAGAGTTTTTCAGAATATAATCGCTGTGTGGCGTAACTAAGGCGTGGCGGGTCGTGTATTACGTAGTCAAAGACTGAATGTCTCATCGCCTCCGCCACGGTCATACAGTCTCCAACTATCAAATCTACACTTGGCGACCACAACTCTTTACTGTATGGGTTAAATGAGGCGAGAGTTAATACGTTTAGGTCTAACTCCACTGTGACGACGCGCCGAGCCCCTCTCCTCAACGCCTCTATTGTAGTGTAGCCCAGGCCTGTACAACACTCAAATACCTGCCCATGTGCGTTTTTTATCTTGCGTCTAGTCACCTCCAACGGGTTTTCTAATACACTGTGCATAGTTATGCCATCTATCATAAGAGTGGGGGCCCACCCCCTCTTGAAGACACATAGTTTGTAAAACCGCGACGAGGCTATAGACAACTCACGCCAACTGCCGTCGACGTATACATAGACTTCGCAACTCTCTTCGTCTACGCTTGGCAGATCTCTGAGCGAGAGGGCGTAGGTCTCACTCCCGAATTGGAATAGGAATACATCGCCTTTGTATCGTACATAGGTCTTAGACCTCTCTAAGTCGAAAGACACGTACTCCTCGCGGTTTATTAAATCTTCGATCTGCCACCTAGACAACACCGGCGCCGCCATGTATATTCTATAGATAAAACTTTTAGAACACTCTCTCACCTTACCTAATCCTAAGTTGTGGAGATATATTTCACCAACTTTAAGTACATCATGTATACTCAATACATCAAATATTCCCCCGTGGGCGAGTACATTCGACTCATAGTGATGGAGAGATTGGCCAAGGGCCCCGCCACTGTGGAGGAGATCGACAGACTGGCGAGCGAAGTTGTAAAAAGACTGGGGGTGAAATACGACTGGAGAGTGTGGCCAAGGTTGTTAGAGCGGGAAGTAGCCATAAAGGGCGGCGTGGTGGAGTTGACTAAAGAGGGGAGGTGGATTTTTGAACAGACGAGAGAGGAGGTAGAGGAATACTTAAGAAAGACCCTCGGCGTGGTTTTAAGCTGATATTCTCCTCACCGCTAGCTCCATTAAAGGCTCTAGTACAGACTTCAACTGTCTAGTGGCTAAATCGCCACATTTCTCTAGGGCGTCTTTTTTAACATAGAGAAATACATGCGGCGCCCGTTTCCACGCCTCGTTTATAGCCTCTACGAGAGGCGAGATTTCAGATATAGAGATAGGCCCCATAGACGTAGTGATGTAAATATCCTCTGCGTATGGGTCGAAGCTCACGTATGAAATCAACACGTCATCTGGCGAAAGTCTACAATTTGAAAACTCTCCAAGCTCTACGTTGAGTCTCTCTACGAGTTTTTTCTTTAGTCTGTTTATTAAAGCCCAGTGGAGGGGGCCCAGTTTGTCAATTGAATCATTTAATCTAGCTGGGTCTTTGAAAATTTCTATAAAATCTTTCTCTCTCTTCCACAGAGTTATGTACTCAGACGGCCTCCTTGACAGTAGTTCTCTAAACTTCTCATCGTGGAGAAAGACAGACACAAAATAGTGATCTGTGGCTTTCCAAACTACGTCTTCTGTCACGTGGCCTGTTACGAATTTAGCCAAGTCACAGAGATATTGACATATGGCTGAGTGGCCTCTGTCTTCTGAACATTTCGTAATATTATCGGCGAAGATATTTCTAGCGATTTCTGTAAACAACACAGTCTTGTGGTGGAGGTAGACGTGTCTCTATAGGTTGTACCTTGTGAG
>CAMLLK010000192.1 GCA_946480885.1 uncultured Thermoproteales archaeon | reverse complement strand
AATTGCCTATGGCACCGCCTCCAGTCCCCCTCTCTACACAAAACTAAAGTTTTTCTCGACGCCGCTATTTTTTTCAACTCTTCGAGTTGAGCCACGGCGGGCCAGTAGTGGTACAGCCGCCAGATGTATTTATCAAATGTGGGCGAGTCTACACAGCCGGCCCGGGGCCCCCTGGCGCCGAGGGCCCCCAGCTCCCCCATCCATATGTAGACAATCCCCGCCTCCCCCAGCCTCTTCTCTAAGTCAGAGGACGAAAACCCCGGCAGTCTAGACCGGGGGAATCTCCTCACGTCTACCACTACCTCAACCCCCCGGCTTTTTAACAAATCTACCAACTCCCCCACGGCGTATTCTACATACCCCACTGTGTAGACCTCCACACATTGGAGAAAAATCTGTGTTTAAATAGGCGGAGGCGACAGCTCGTAGTCCACTATTACTCTCACCTCTGTGGCGGGGTCCGCCGCTTTTATCCTCCTCACGAACTCCGCCGCGGTGGCGGCGTCTGGGAAAGCCACTCCGTAGAAGCCGATGGCGTAGGCAAAACATTTAAAGAATTTATACGGCGCGTATAGGCCGAGGGGCGCTTGAGACCTCACCGCCAGCGCCACGATGCCCGCTTTCCCTAGATTTACTCTATATGTATAGTTCACATTTTTCTTAACCCAAGCCATTAGCTTCCTCGCGGCGGTCCTGGGGAGAGACAACTCCTCAGCCAAGTCTGTAGAGGACATCTCTGGATTTTTGATAAACTTCATTAACGCGGCCTTTTGTAGTTTTGTAACTGACCTGGGGGTTAGCCTCGGCACAAACCACGGCTTGCCGTATATGGCAGAGAGCTCTTCCAACTCGTCGAATGTTTTAAAAGGCACTGCGAATATGTTGAAGCCGTCTAGAGTTACGAAACGTAGCACAGAGTCGGGGGGCGGCGGCGAGTCGTTTTGGAAAAAGGCGTAGTACATCCCCACCACGTCTGGCCTCACGTAGACCATGGGGGGGCCTACGTACCCCTCTTCTCTCAGCCTCTTTATGATATACCACGCCGCCTGTCTAGTCACGCCGATCCTCCTGGCGATGCTGCTGACAGACACCCTCCCCTCCACCACCAACTGCGTCAACACAAGCCTCTCCCGGTAAGTCAACACCTCCATGGCACCTAGCCGAAGGCCACATATAGACAGTGGCCAAAAGATTTTTGAAAAAAGTTTATAAACCCCTCTCCGTTATGAATTTAACCATCTCCGCCACCTCTCGCCGGAAGTCAGGCCGCGGCTCCCACCCCAGTAGCCTCTTCATTTTCTCACAGCTAAAGGCCCTGTCTATAAAAGCCATGTGTTTTCTCAAGTCCCGCGGGGCAGCCGCCTTGAAGAGGAGAGAGGGCACCGGCACCTTGACTACTCTCCTACCCAAGGCCTCGGCGGCGGCGTCTACAAAATCCGCCAGCCTCCTGGGCGTGCACTCAGTGGCGAAGAAAAACTCTCTAGACAAGCCCAGCGAGTGGCGGATGGCCTTGGCCAACTCTCTGACAGATATCACCGAGACTCTAGCCGACACGGCGGGCGCCACGCCCCTCTTGACAAATTTCACTAGAGTAACCCACTCGGGGTGGTCGTTAAACCGGCCGTACACCACCACGGGCCTCACCACCACCCAGTCCTCAAAACATCTAGCCACCGCCGCCTCCCCCTCGGCTTTAAACTTGTCGAAGTCTGTCACAGGCTCTACGCCCACGAGGTGGCTCTCCTCTTCTCTAATGACAGACCCCACCGGCCCCCTCACAGTGGCTGCGGATATGTGTACAACCTTCCCACGCCACCCCGCGGCTCTAGCCGCCGCGCACAACGCCTTTGGGAATTCTGCATTTGCCTCTCTCAACGCCTCGGGGGGGCCGAAGTACTCGCCTACTAAGTTCACCACCACCTCTGGCCTCACCTCGGCGAGGGGGGCGGAGGGGTCTCTATACTCTATCAAGTTGGCGTATTTCTTCACAAACTCCGCCACGGCGGGCCTCTTCGCAGTCGACCCAGGCCGGTGCGCTACGTATATTTCAAAATCTCTAAACTCCTCCACTACGCTAGCCCCTATGAACCCCACGCCTCCGTATATCAACACTCTCATGTGTATGACCCGTTGCCACTACTTAAAAAATTGTTAAATTGTTAGAGAGAAAATGTATTTAAATAGAAACAATTTCTGACTTATGCTATACGAGGCTCTGCTCTATGCTCACATAACTGCGTTAGTGGGGTGGGCGGGCCTCTCCACTGGGGGCTACCACGTGTTTAAGTCGGGGGCAGTGGCTTGGCCGAGGTATAGACAACTGGTATATGTCCAATTCGCCTCCGCCGTGGCGCTCTTCGCCACCGGCGTCGCCATGGCTCTATGGATCTACAACTTCCCCAAGTCTCCGCTTTGGATACACTATTCACTCGGCGTCGCCCTAGCCGCGGGCTTAGTGGAGGTGTACCACCTATACAACGTCCTAGACGCCGGGGGCGACCCCAGTAGATACAAAGGAGGTAGACTTATACCCGCCTGGGTGGCGATATACGCAGTGATGATGTACCTAATGATTTTCAAACCAACGTTTTAAAATAGGTAAAAATACACACTAATGGACTACGTACTACTGGCTCCCCTACTCGCCCTATTCCCCGCCTTCTGTATGGCTAGGCTGAGGAGAGACGGCGTGGGTCTGGTGGGCGGTGGGCTACTAACCGCCGGGGCCTCTCTAAAGGGGGTAGATATGGCACACGCCGCCGGGGTGTACACGGCGGAGTTGTTCTACACGGCGATGGCCGCCGCCTCTCTAGCCGCCGCGGCGGCTGGGGCGGCCCTCTGGACGTATTATAAAACAACTGGCAGAAAGCCGCCTCGAGTTAGCCAGTGCCCACTCATAGCCCCGCGCCGCCTCTGTAGAGATAGAGAGTAGCCACTAAAAAAAATATATACTAGA
>CAMLLK010000191.1 GCA_946480885.1 uncultured Thermoproteales archaeon | reverse complement strand
GCTGAGCCAGGCGACTTCATCTGGGTGCACGACTACCACTTAATGTTGGCGCCGTCTTTTATTAAACAACAAGCGCCGGAAACTGCCGTGGGGTTTTTTCTCCACATCCCCTTCCCCCCCGCCGAGATTTATCAACTAATGCCTCCTCCGTGGAGAGCCGCGTTGCTAGAGGGGGTGCTGGCGTCGGAGTTAGTGGGCTTCCACGTCCATGAGTACGTCAATAATTTTCTACGTAGTGTTTTTAAGTTCTTGGGGCACCCTGCCGAGGGCGGCGTGGTGAAAGTGGGGAGGAGGAAGGTGAGAGTGGGGGCGTTCCCCATAAGTATAGACTTTAGTTACTTCTACAATTCTTCAAACGAGGTGGCGGCTCAGATAGAAGAGTTGAGAAATAGGCTGAGGGGGTTGAAAGTCGTCTTCTCAATTGACAGACTGGACTACACAAAGGGAGTGCTCAAGAGGCTGGAGGCCTGGGAGAGGTTTTTAAAAGAGTACCCCCAGTGGAGGGGGAGGGCCGTCTTTATGTTAGTAGTAGTGCCGTCGAGGACGGGGGTGCCTCAGTACGAAGCTATGAAGAGAGAAATTGATAGAGCGGTGGGTAGGATAAACGGCGAGTTTGGCGAAGTGGATTGGGTCCCCGTGGTTTACATCTCCCGTTTCATCCCCACCCCCACCCTCTTGGCTTTGTACAACGTGGCGGACGTGGCTTTGATCACGCCTCTTAGAGACGGGATGAATCTAGTGGCGAAGGAGTACGTCGCCTCTAGGAGAGACTGTAGAGGAGTGTTAATCCTCAGCGAGACCGCGGGGGCCGCCCACGAGCTTGTAGAGGCGTTGATAGTCAACCCCAACGACGTGAGCGGAGTGGCCGCCGCCATCGCCAAGGCTCTCTCTATGCCGCAGGAGGAGCAGTGTAGAAGGATTGAGGCTATGCAGAAGAGACTCCTCCACCACGACGTAGTGAAGTGGGCTGTGGATTTTATACAAGCTCTTGCGGTGGCGTACGGCGAGAGGTCAGTCTCCAACGTCTACGACGCAGCAAAGCCGTTAGACGCGGCGGCTCTACACGAGGCTTTCTCCAAGGCGGAGAGACGGCTGTTGTTACTAGACTACGACGGCACTCTAGTCCCGCTCTACCCCTACGCATACCAAGCGGTGCCCGACAGAGAGTTAATTCAACTACTGACTGAGTTAGCTAAGCTCCCCAACACAGTGGTGGCCGTCGTGAGTGGAAGGTCGAGAGAGTTCCTCGAGGCGTGGCTCGGCGAATTGCCTATATATCTAGTTGCTGAACACGGCGCCTATATAAAAGAGAAGGGGGGCCAGTGGGTCCAGCTCTTCCCCTTCGACGTCAGTTGGAAACAGGCGGCGAGGGCAGTGATTGAAAACTTCACAAAGCTTGTCCCCGGCTCCTATATAGAAGAGAAAGAGTCGTCAATTGCGTGGCACTTTAGAAACGTAGAGCCTGAGGTGGGGGAGTCCGCCGCCCAAAGGTTAGTAGAGGCTCTATCCGGCGTCCTCCAAGGCACGGGGGGCGTGGTGTTGAGAGGCAGTAGAGTAGTGGAAGTAAGGCCGGCGGGGGTTAGCAAAGGCGCCGCTGCCAAACGCCTAGTCGAGGCCTTGGGGCCCGACTTCGTCTTAGCTGCGGGGGACGACGCCACTGACGAAGAGATGTTCCAGACGTTGGGCGAGGGGGCGTTTACAATTAAAGTAGGGGCTGGGGAGACCTCTGCCAAGTACTTTGTCACCGCTCCCTACCGCCTAAGAGAGGCGTTGAGGACGCTCCTCACCCGCCCACTTTATTGACTAATAATTGGGCTAGGTTGAGGATTGAGAGACCCCCGGCCTTAGACCTAGCCCTCCTGCCCATCTCCTCTCTCAACTCAGGCCTTTTTAACAACTCTACGACCCACCTCGCCGCGCCTCTCACGTCGTCTGGATTTTCTAAATGTACGCCGTCTACGCCGTTTGAGATATACCAATACGCCCTGGACCCCGGCGACACCGCCACCGGCACACCTGCGTATAAAAACTCCAACGCCCTAAGCCCGGCGGGCTCGTAGTATGACAAATCTACTCCAGCCAAAGCCCCCTTTATATACGAGGCCACCTCCCCCGCGCCGCCGGCCTCTACTATCTCTACGCCTTTTAACTTGACGCCTGCTCCCCTCCCCACCGCCACGACTCTCACGCCGTGTTTAGAAAGCGCCTCCCCCAATCTAGCCAAACCCCTCACGTTTTTTTCCTCCTCTAACGGGCCTACGTACACCACGGCCCCCTCCGCCGCAGGTCTGGCTCTGTCTATCGCCTCTGCCATCTCCACGTCGAGCCAACACCTACTCTCTATCAACAAGCCCCGGGGCTTAAAGCGCCTCATCTCTTGCGCCTCTGAGTCGCAACAAACTACTACTATGTCCACGTGTCTCAACACAGTGGGGAGACTAAGCGAAGTCCACATGGCCCTCGACACAGTCCCCACGGGCATAGACAAAGCCCCCCTGGCCATGTAGAAGGGGACGTAGACTAGAGACACACGTCTCAACGCCTCCCCCGCCTCTAGTAGCGACCTCCTCACCGAGGCCCACCTGGCGGCCTCCTCCGGCCCGTTCCAAAAACTGCCCACGGTGATTACTACGTCTACGTCGTATCTATCCGCCAAGTCGTTTAAAACTCTTGAAAAATTTCTAAACACCACACCCCCGGGCGGGACGAGAGACTTTAGACTCAAGACTCTAAGCGTGGGCACTCCAGAGGGGTCGCCACCCCCGACCTCGACCTAGCCTCTCGCGCTCTTCTCAACTATGCCCACGTCTACCGCCGGGGCGCCGTCGTGATAGACCCCGGTCACAAGCCACGACTTGTGGCCAAGCCTTAGGAAAGCCTTTACTAACGCCGAGGCGGCTCTATGTAAGTCCTCCCACTGGGAGCTTTGTTCTGCCACTACTAAGATATTCATCTCTTTTTCAAAGCCTC
>CAMLLK010000190.1 GCA_946480885.1 uncultured Thermoproteales archaeon | reverse complement strand
AAGGCGCTGTACCGGTGTACGCAATGTGGCTACGAGGTTGAGTTTTTACAAGAGCTTGAGAGATATGTAGAGCCTCCTCAGAAGTGTCCTAGATGCGGCGCGTCTAAGAGCTTTACTCTAGTGACTGAACAGAGTCAGTATATAGACTGGCAGAAGATAATTGTACAAGAGAGGCCTGAGGACCTCCCGCCTGGGCAGCTGCCTAGGAGTGTAGAAGTGGTGCTTCTCGACGACTTAGTAGACACGGTGAAGCCCGGCGACATTGTCTCCCTCTCGGGGGTGTTGGACTTGTCGCTTAGTGAGTTGAAGAAGGGGAGGCCTCCCATAGTCACCTCCTACGTACAAGGCGTCCATGTGGAGACTACTAATAAAGAGTTGGTGGAGGAGATCACTAAAGAAGACGAGGCTAAGATTTTAGAGATCTCGAGGAGGCCGGACGTGAGGGAGTTAATTACTAGATCTATCGCCCCGTCTATATACGGCTATGAAGAGATAAAAGAGGCCGTGGCGTGTCTACTATTTGGGGGGAATGAAATTGTGTACCCAGACGGAGTGAGGGTGAGGGGCGACATAAATATTTTACTAATCGGCGACCCCGGCACCGCCAAGTCTCAACTATTGAAATTCGTAGCTAAAATCGCGCCGCGTGCTGTATACACCACCGGCAAGGGGTCCTCCGCCGCGGGGCTCACCGCGGCTGTGGTGAGAGATAAACTCACGGGGGAGTTCTACCTAGAGGCGGGGGCCCTCGTCTTAGCAGACAAAGGCGTGGCCGTCATAGACGAGATTGACAAAATGGACGCAAAGGATAGAGTGGCTCTCCACGAGGCTATGGAGCAGAACACTGTATCTATTAGCAAGGCGGGGATTGTGGCTACTCTAAACGCAAGAGCCGCCGTGTTGGCCGCGGCGAACCCCGCCTTCGGCCGCTACCTCCCCAACCGCACTGTGGCTGAGAACATCGACCTCCCCGTGTCGTTGTTGAGTAGGTTCGACCTTATTTTCGTAATTAGAGACGAGCCGCGGGAGGACTTCGACACGGCGGTGGCTGGGCATATATTAGACCTCCACTCGGGGAGGCCCCCGGAGGCTTTCCGCGACGTGTTGAGGCCTGAGTTTTTGAGAAAGTATATAATGTACGCCCGGCGTTATGTAAAGCCGGTCTTAAGCGAAGAGGCTAAGGAGAGGATTAGGCGGTTTTATCTAGAGATGAGGAAGAGGTACCAGGGGCCTGGCACAGCCATAGCTATTACAGCTAGACAATTAGAGGCGCTTATCCGTTTGACAATTGCAGAGGCTAAGATGAGACTTTCGCCAATAGCCACGGGGGAGGACGCAGAGAGAGCTATTAGGCTCTACTTAGCATTTCTAAAGTCCGTGGGGATAGACTTAGAATCGGGGGCTGTGGACATCGACGCGATTATGACCGGCGTCCCGGCGTCGAGGAGAGAGGCCTATATAAAAGTAGTAGAGCTATTGAAGAAGTTAGAAGAGGCGGAGAGGGGGCCTGTCAAAATAGATGTGTTAAAGACAGAGGCTGAGAAGTTGGGGATCCCCGGCGCAGAGGTGCAGAGGATTGTGGAGTTGTTGATTAGAAACGGCGAGGCCTACACGCCTAGGCCTGGGTATATCAAAAGGGTTGTATAAATAACTGAAGTTTTCTATTGTGGACGTCTCGCAGCTCCCGCTAGACGCCAGGCTTATAGACGTTTTAAAGAGACGCGGCGTGAGAGAGCTCTTCCCCCCGCAGGTCGAGGCGGTGAAAACCGGCATCTTCGACGGAGTCAACGTCTTGTTGTGCACAGCCACGGCCTCTGGCAAGTCTTTAATGGCCGAAGTGGCCGCCGTCAAGACGGCTCTAGAGGGCTCTATGGCTCTATACGCAGTGCCGCTGAAGGCCCTGGCCTATGAAAAACTTGTTCATTTCTCCCACTACGAAGATTTAGTACGGGTGGGGGTCTCCACCGGCGAGTTCGAGTCCGACGACCGGAGACTTCATCAATACGACGTGGTGGTGGTGACTTACGAAAAATTAGATAGTCTACTTAGACACAGGCCGTCTTGGCTGAGCTCTGTTGGAGTTGTGGTAGTGGACGAGATACACTACCTCGGCGACTCGAAGAGGGGTCCTGTGTTGGAGTCTATAATCGCCAAGATTAGACACCTACGGCTGAAGACACAGATAATCGGCCTCAGCGCCACTGTGGGGAACGCCGAGGAGGTGGCGAAGTGGCTGGGGGCGAGGCTAGTGGTGTCTAGCTGGAGGCCGGTCCCTCTGAGAGAGGGAGTGTATTACAACGGTTGGATATACTTCACAGACGGGAGGCGGAGTGTACAAAACTTTGGAGACGCCGAGGTCTCTTTAGCCATAGACACAGTGGCCGAGGGGGGCCAGGCCTTGGTTTTTACAAATAGTAGGTCCTCCACGGCGAAGTTAGCTAAGACTATCGCCAAGGCTGTTGAGAACTACCCACGGCAGTTGATAGACGTAGGCGCGGCGAGGGCTTTGGCTGAGGAGGTGGCGAAGGCCTCCTCTAGTAAGATAATCGGTAGAGAGTTGGCAGAGCTCGTGGCGAGGGGCGTGGCTTTCCACAACGCTGGGCTTGAGCTCGAGGTGAGGAAGTTAGTAGAGGAGGGCTTTAGGAGAGGCGTTTTGAAAGTAGTGGTCTCCACCACGACGCTGGCCGCCGGGGTCAATCTACCGGCTAGGAGAGTGATCATAGCGGAGTACGAACGCTACGTGCCACTGTGGGGCAGAGAGGAGATACCAGTGTTGGAGTATAGACAGATGGCGGGGAGGGCGGGGAGGCCTGGGCTGGACCCGTACGGCGAGGCTGTAGTTGTGGCTAAGAGTAGAGGGGAGGTGGGTTATATATTTGAGAGATATATCAAAGGCTCGGTAGAGGATGTCAAATCCCACATCTTGTCTGGGCCTAATCTACGTGAGCATCACTTAGTCGCCGCCGGCGGCGGCTACG
>CAMLLK010000189.1 GCA_946480885.1 uncultured Thermoproteales archaeon | reverse complement strand
CCACGGCGCCGAGCCGCCCCCGGCATAACCCTCGGGCAACCGCGAGGCTATGTGGGATAGGCAAGCTGTTTTGGACTGGCCTCCGCTCAATGCCGCCGGCTAGGCGCCGTGGGCCTCTGTTAAATTTTTAAATAGTGATGTAATTATTTCTATGAAGATAAGTACCGGCGCTTTGTGGGGGGTTGTAGTGGGCTTAATTATCGGAGCCTTGTGGGGGGTGATAGGCTATTTAAGCATAATTGCTATAGAAGACGAATATAGAGAGTTTATAAAACAACATATTATAGCTGTGGGTGGGAGACCTGAGGATGCGGAGAGGGCGGTGCAGATGACAATGGATTGGCTATTAGTCTCTCTAGTCGTCTCCTCTGTCACTTTTGGCGTATTAATTTTCTTAATCGTCGGCGTCGCCATGGCCTTGGTGTGGAAGAAGTTGAAAATACAGTGGTTTGGCAAGGGAGCGCTCTTCGCCATCGTTTTAGTGGCGATTTTAAATTTGCCGAGTTTAATACTCCCGCCGCCGCCCGGCTTACCAACTCCTCCACTTGAATATAGTGCGGCGAGTGCCATAGTCACTTTCATCGGCCCTATGCTACTGGCCTATTTACTACAACTCCGCGGCGGGTCCGTCTCTACTTCGTAGCGGCGCTCGAGGCCATATATTTTAATGACTTACGTATTGTAATCTATGAAACTTACCAGTGGCGCAGTGTGGGGACTGGTGGTAGGCTTAGTCGTGGGCGTTGTCCAGGGTGTTTTGGGGTATTTGGCAATTATGTCTATAAAAGACGAATTTGTAGAGTTTGTAAAAAAGACTGTAGTGGAGGCTGGTTACGATCCCGAGGTGGCTGAGGCCGTTGTTAACTATACAGTGAGTCAACTCCCCATCTCAACTATCGGCGGGCTGGCGCTTTTCAACATATTGCTCTTCTTAGTAATAGGCGTCGTCATGGCTGTGGTTTGGGATAGGTTAAGAGTGCCTTGGCTCGCCAAGGGGGTTATCTTCGCCGTAGTTCTCACCGCAGTGGTGAGTCTACCCCGCCTCCTCCTCCAGCCGCCTCCGGGGGCTCCCACAGCCCCGCTCCTATATGAGGTGCTGGGCGTAGTTGTCTTCTTCCTAGGCGTTGTGGCACTCGCCGGAGTTTTACACCTACGTGGGAGAGTATGAAGCCCATTATAATAGTAGTCTTTCTCTCAGTCTTAGCGTTGGGGCAAGTTTTCACAATAGATGTGGACTATCTATCTATAGGAGTAGCGGCGGCGTTTGCTTCACTCACTGGGATGGTTAAAATCCCGCTAGGGCCCGGCCTCGTTCTAGGGCTTGAGATGTCGCCGCCTATCTTAGCCACATCGGCGTTGTTATTCATAGTTCCAAATCTCTTAGGCGTGTTGGCCCCCGCGTATAGAGCCAGTAGGTTAAACATCGTAGACGCCTTAAGATATGAATAATGCTCTGTGGATTTTTTTCAAGCATATACTAATGGACTTTGTATAATTTACACTTCTTTCTGTCTACCCGGCGGTGTGTAACCGAGTTAATTAGAGCGTCGTGTATTGAATCTCTATATAGATTTGGTAATATTATAAGTAGCGACTAGAAAGACTTTTAAATTATATGAAAAGTCGCAATATGCTGAATCCTGTCAGTGTATGGAGGATTTTAAAAGGGAGTGGCGTGAAGAAAGTGAAGTTCGTAATTGTAGATATCTACGGCTACCCTAGAGTAGACATAGTCTCTATCGACGAGGCTAAAGACGCCTTTGTAGACGGAGTGCCTTTCGACGCCTCTTCTATACCGGCCTATAGCACAGTGAATAAGAGCGACTTTGTAGCAATGCCTGACTTAAACGCAATATACGTCGAGTCTTGGAACGGAGGCAAGTCGGCACTTGTATTTACAAATGTATACAATGGATCAAAGCCATGTGGAGTTGACCCAAGGAACTTGGCCGTAGCCACCGCTGAGAAAATTAAATCGAGGGGCTATGACGCATTGGTGGGTGTAGAGTTAGAGTTTTTCCTCGTCCAGGGCTGGCCGCCTAAGCCGATAGACTATAACCGTTATTTTGACGTAGATCTAGGCCCTGGAGCTGTTATACTAGAGGAAATTATGGACCAAATGGTGGCCGCGGGGCTTGGCCATACGAAAATGCACCACGAAGTGGCGCCGGCTCAATTTGAGATAAATATACCCGCAGGCGATTTGTTGAGAGTGGCGGATAACGTAGTGGTGTTAAAAGTAATGGCTAAGTCAATTGCTAAGAAACACGGCGTGGCTGCTACGTTTATGCCAAAGCCCTTCTGGGGCGTCAATGGCTCTGGGGCACATGTACATCTAAGCTTTTGGCGCGATGGGAGGAATATATTTGCCTCGAGAGAAGTCCCCACTGAGGAGTTGAAACATGCGGTGGCTGGCATATTGACCTACGCCTTGCAGAACAGCGTCTACGTAGCCCCAACTGTAAATAGCTACAAACGCCTAGTGCCACACCACGAAGCCCCCACAAGGTTAGTGTGGGGCTTCGGAAACAGATCTGTAATTGTGAGAATACCCTACTACGGCAAGAGGATAAATCGGCTGGAGTATAGACACCCAGACCCCTCTATGAATCCATACCTAGCCCTGTCTGCAATTACTCTTGCGGCCTTAGAAGGCCTCGAGCGGAGGCTTGACCCCCCGCCGCCGGTCCACGACGTAGCCTATGAACTAGAGGACGCGCCGGAGACGCCGCCACATCTAGGCGTGGCGGTTAAATTAGCACAAGAGGGGGGCGTGGAGATAGACCCAGCTTTCAAATCTACATATATTAGATTGAAAGAGGCGGAGTGGGAGAGTTATCTACAACACGCCGGGAGTTGGGAGTCTACGTGGAATGTAATTACTCAATGGGAATACCAGAGGTATTTAGAGACTGCGTAGTATTTTAAATCGTTATTTCTTCTACCTGTGGTTGACGTAGTAGTGTTGGCAAACGCAGTGGGTCTTTTATACATAT
>CAMLLK010000188.1 GCA_946480885.1 uncultured Thermoproteales archaeon | reverse complement strand
AGAATATCTTTTTATAGAACACGCCACTGAGCCCCATGGATAAAAAAATAATAGCGGGACTAGCCCTAGCCGCCTTAGCGGCGGCGATAGCAGGAATTTTACTAACGACAAAGCCTACCACCACAACTACGCCACAGGCGGTAGGCGAACTAACGACAAAGCCCGGCACCACAACTACCAACGTCTATACATACCAAATGAAGCTCGAGT
The DNA here is from genome assembly GCA_946480885.1 of uncultured Thermoproteales archaeon. The sequence goes on along the minus strand of CAMLLK010000188.1, from coordinate 2,788 downwards.
CTGGGCAGACAGTTCAGCAGTTAGTCCAATTCGTCAAGACTCCAGAGGGCATAGTCTATATAGATCAACGAGACAATGATAAAGTATACATAATGTTTAAAACCGACGGAGTAGTCAATATATACGCCGAGACTCCAGAAACCATTCAGAGATTTACTTACTACAGTAGGGTATTAGAGCTATGTATAAACTCCACCACCACCGCTACAATAGCCGGCGAAAAAATTACTCTAAGCCGCTCGGAGTGCACCCCCTCACTGAATCCACTCCCCACAGCCAAAACTATTGACGAAGTAATATTTCTACTACAAGGCCTCCCCACCCCCAATTGGCAGAGAGCGGGGACCGCCCAGACCCCCATGGGCCCCGCCGTGCTATATGCCAACACCACAGTGGTGCCAGTGATGCCCGGCCTATCCGCCGTGTTTAATTACGAAAAGACTGTACTCAAGGATGGGACGCCCTATTCGATAAAGATAAGCCTAGCCTACGGCGCGCAGACAGTGGCCATTTTAACCTATACGCTACAAAACATCACAAAGGCCACCCCAGCCGTCGAGGCCATAGTTAGACAAATTACACAAAACACAGCGGCGACGACAGGTGGGGGGCTCGACATTTTACGAGTGGCGGAGAAAATAGGCATGTCTCTAGGCTCCGGCTGGCCCGCGGCAGTGGTCTTCTACGACTTACATTGCCCCTACTGCGCCTTGTTGTTTAAATACAACTACACTCTATTCGAAAACCACAAGTTGGTGTTAGTAGATCTGTTGATACACCCAGAGGCCGCAGCCGACCACGAAAAACTACGTTGTATATACGACAGAGACCCCGCCCAGGTCGTGCCCACCCTCAGAATTCTATACGACAGACTTCTAGCCGGGGAGAGAAACTATACAGACCTACTCCCAGCCGAGAGATGTTATGTAGACTTCGACTCAGCTTCTAGACTCGCCAGTTTGTTGGCAGGCGGCAGAGTAGGCACCCCCATGACTGTAGTGATATACCCCAACGGCACCTACACAGTAGTACACGGCTACGACCCCAACAACATAGCCAAGGCTCTCGGTAGGTAACTACTCAAATTTCTTCACAGCTCTGAAGTAAATCACAGCGGCGATAATAGAGGGTATTAACATCAAAGTGGCCAAGGCGTATATCGTGGGGTCCCCCCTGCCCCTCGCCGCAAAAGCCCACAACAAGAGAGGGGCTGTGGTAAAGCCCGGCGAGGTGGTAAAGGCGGTCTTTATATAAGTGTCGAAAGAGTTGGCAAATACTATCAAAAAGGCCGCCACCAACGCCGGCGCTAAGATAGGGACCGCCACTGTTAAGACAGAGCGGAGCTCGGAGGCGCCTAAAATCCTAGACGCCTCCAACACGCTGGTCTTCACATACCCCACGTAGGGGGTCAACAAGACATGCGCCATAGGTATGGCGTAGGCTAAATGCGCCAAGAAGACCCCAGCTGGGCCGAATAAATCAACCCCCGCGTATGTCTTTATCAACAACAAAGCCGCTGCAAAGGCCAAGGCCTCTGTCACCTCAGGCATAACCACAGCCCCCTGCGACAATACTAAAAACCTGTTGGACTTCAACACAAAGGCCATGAAGACCCCAAGCCCCACTGACACAGCCGCCACGGCCAGAGCCACTATTAAACTGTTAAACAAAGCGCTCCACGCCGCCTCCCATTTAAACAAAGACTCATACCACTTGAGTGTAAATCCCCCCCAGACGTAGGGCAGGCGGCTGTCGTTAAAAGACAACACCACCATCGCGCCGATGGGGGTGTACAACAAAGCGGCGAGGAGCCAGACGTAGGCCCTCAACAACTTCATACCGACCACGACCTGACAGTCCTAACTACAAAAAACGTCGCCAGTAGAGAAAACCCCGCTAGCAATAGAGAGAGTACCCCCCCGCTGAGTATATCCCTAGCCTTGAAGTAGAGGTCCCAGACGTAGAGCCCAAAGGTGTAAACCTTCCCCGCCCCCAACACCGCAGGCATAATCACCTCACCCACCGCCAAGAGGAAGACTAATATAAACGCGGCCACGACCCCCGGCAGAGTCAAGGGAAACTCAACTCTTACAAACGTCTGGAGTCTCGACGCGCCGAGGACCCGCGCCGCATTTATCGGAGACTCGCTCACTTTCTCCACCGCGGCGTATATAGTCAACAACGCGTAGGGTAGATACTCATACACCATACCCACTAACACCCCCAACGCCGTCCCCCAAAGAGCGAAGCCAGTCACTCTCTCCAACACTATAAAGACAGTGAGGAGAGAATACGCCTTTAGAAGAGTGCCGACCCAAAGAGGCGCCACCAATACGGCGAACTCTAACGCCGTCCCCCTCTTGGCTAAATAATACGCGGCGGGGTACGCCAAGGCGATACAAACCGCCGCAGCCGCCCCCGCCAAGAGTAAAGAAGTGGCCATGACAGAGAGAGGCGGCGCCCTCAACTCCCCGCCCTCCGACATATAAATACCCAACGCGGCGAAGGGGACGTAGAATAGAAAAACAACTGCTAAAAACGAAGCCAGAGCAATACGCCGAATCATTCCTCTACTACGTAGACATCTCTCGCGTCCCACCCAAACTCCACCACGTCGCCTATAGACACAGGCGTGTCTAAGTCTACATACGCCTTGTAGATATAGCCATCGCTCTGAATCTCCACTTTGAGGTAGTGCCATAGAAAAGTCACGTCGATAACCACCCCCCTAAATCTAGGGGGGGGGGGGGGGGGGGGGGGGGGGGGGGGGGGGGGGGGGGGGGGGGGG
>CAMLLK010000187.1 GCA_946480885.1 uncultured Thermoproteales archaeon | reverse complement strand
GGTATACTAAATTCACTGGAGGCACTCTGCCTAGTAAAATATCTCTAATAATACCTCCCGCCAAGGCTGTGGAGAAGCCGAGAGTAACAAAGCCCAGCAAGTCCATGTTTTTCTCACCTGCTTTCAACGCACCCGATATCGCAAAAGCTACAATGCCGACGTAGTTCAACACCTCTACAATATACTCCGTCTGCATAGCCCCAAGGCCTCTGCTAATATAGGGTTTTCCACTACGGGTTTTACAATTTTCAAAAATTTTTTAATATCTCTCTTTTGATAAATTACTATAAATCTCTCAGTTTTATCTTCATTTATAGTCTCTAAAATATTTATATTTAATAATTTTAAAGATTTTAGAAGTTTTTTACTCCATTTAAAAAATATAACTATATTTTTCGTATGCACATCCCCCGCGACATCTCCATGAGTTTCAAAGACGCCTTTTAGAAAGTATATGTGTTCTAACAAAGTGACTGGGGAGTAGCGGCAGTATTTCTTCGGCAGCTCTACGACCTCCCCTCTGTAGTAGCCCAGTGAGGATAGCCAGTCTATGAGGTAGAGAGGTGGTCTTTCTACTACACAGCCTCTTATCGCCATGCCTCCTAAATAGGCTGAGGATAGTCTATCCATATAGATTAATTGTATACAAAGGCGTATATAGCCCACCTCTGGTATCTAGTAGGTGTAGCGACACAACTCTAAACATATAGCCCATGTATTTTTTGACTTCTTCTACCGCTGCGGCTACCTCCTCTTCTGTCGGGTGTTTTAGTCGAATAGAATATAGAGTTATATGTGGCTTAAATTCGCCGTATCTTTCCAACACGTGGCCACTCACAGCGGCTGTCAACAGTGTCCTCAAAGCTGCGAACTCCCCCTTGGGCTCTACCAACAGAGCAATATACCTCGGCCGCGTCTTACTGGGTAAAATCGCCACGTCTTTAACAGAGGCCGTGAAGGCCCGGTATTTAATATCTACTTTTGTACATCTATCTATTTTGACTAGTGTTATGTGCGGCTTCACAGGCTCTATACCTCTAAAAGGCGGCGGCGGAGGTATGGGAGGCAAGACGCCGTATATACAGCCCATTATATATAATATAATTCTCCCCTCTCTTTTTGTTCTCGGTCTAGAGCAGACCCAGGCTTGTTTAGCCTCGGTCTATTAGACTTCGCATCCCGTCTAAATGATACATCTACCCACTTTAGAAATATATTCATACCGGTTCTCATGTCCACAGTACCTGGAGTATAGCCGTGTCGGCCAGGCTCTCCGATAAATGGCATAATTGCATTGGACATATAGTCCACCATTGCGATGTCGTGTTCAACCACTAACATCGCTGCTTCACTCTCTTCGATAATTCTCCTAATTGTCCTCGCCACTGTAATTCTCTGCTCTATGTCTAGATACGCCATAGGCTCGTCTAATACATATAAATCTGCTTTTTTCAACAAGGCCGCTGCTACTACAACTCTCTGTAGCTCTCCGCCTGAGAGTTCCCCCATCTTTCTCTGTAAGAGGGGTTGTAGGTTAAAGCCACTGTTTAAGTCAGGCCATATGGGATTCTCGCCGTAGTCACCCACTTGTTGACTAAGCCACATCCCCACAGACATGTCTTGGTTCTTTACAGCGACGTCTCTAATATACTGCGGCTTGTAGCTAATCTTTACAGTTGACAACACCTCCCCACTCACTGGCTTTAACTCCCCCACTAAGACTTTTAGAAATGTAGTTTTGCCAATTCCATTAGGCCCTACGACGCCTACAACCTCCCCCTTGGATATATATGAAGAGGCAACCTCAAGTTTAAAGTCGCTTAGGTCTATAAGCAAGTCTCCCCATTCTATTAATCTAGATGTTTTTCCGCTCTTTCTTTCTGGGGGCCTAGTCTCGAATTTAATAGCTCTATCTCTAATTCTCATATTCTCTGAAGAGATATAGCCAGCTAGATATTCGTTAATCGCCTCTCTTGCCCCTTGTGGGTGAGACACAATGCCGTAGGCGCCGGGTTTTCCAAAAACTATTACTAAATTATCTGCGAGGAAGTCTAACACAGTTAAGTCGTGTTCCACGACGAGAACGTATTTACCCTCGACATGTTCTCTAATGGCTTCTGCCACTTTTATTCTTTCTACAATGTCTAAATGTGTGGCCGGCTCGTCAAAAATATAAACATCTGCGTCTTTTGACAAAGCGGCTGCAACGGTTAATTTCTGCAACTCGCCACCTGAGAGCTCTTCAATTTTTCTATTTAGTAACTTGTCGAGGCCGAATTTTTTTAATAGACTTTCTTTAATCCCAACTTTTGTAACTATCTCTCCCACAGTGCCCTTGAGGTACATAGGAATTAATTCAATGTATTGAATCTTGTGGACAGTCTTCAATCTCTTGTTGTAGAGCTCTGATAGATAAGTATGTAGCTCAGTCCCTCTGAATTGTTTCACCACCTCCTCTGGCTTTTGCTGTTCTCCACATAGATTTGGCACAAGCTCACCCGCCAAGATTTTCGCCATCGTTGTCTTTCCCAAGGCGTTTCTACCCAACACGCCGATTACTCTACCCCTCCTCAAGATAGGCAGTCTATATAGTTTAAAGCCACTGGGGCCGTAGCGATGGACACAGTCTCTTTCTAACTCGTCTGGTAGATTTACAATTGTGATAGCCTCGAAGGGGCATTTATGTACACATATGCCACAGCCAATACACAACGCCTCTGAGATCACAGCTTTTTTCAACTGCTCGTCTATCCAAATTACCTTGCCTGTTCTATTAACTGGACAGAATTTTACACACTCATGGCCGCACTTCTTCGGCTGGCACGAGTCTCTATCTACAACTGCGACTCTAACCACGACGGCTTTACCACATTTAGTTTTTAAACTCTACACCACATGTAGAATAGAAAGCAGCACAATTGCCAACGCCAATGAAACGCCCACCACAAGCCTCGTCTTTCTAAAAACTCCAGAGAGGTAAAAAAACGCGGCTATTAACAAAGTCGCCATTACT
>CAMLLK010000186.1 GCA_946480885.1 uncultured Thermoproteales archaeon | reverse complement strand
CCCAAATTATCACAAACGATCACATAGGTTCAACGTCTCTACTTTATAACTTTGCCTCCACAACTCACGTCTATGACTGGCTTAAAACTAGCTCCGGGGCCTCTCCATACTACACGGCCCCCCTCGAGTTGATACACATAGTCGCAACACTGTGCAATTTCTAAATTGTGGGTAGACAAAACCAAAATCTTAGAGTTCTGCCTCAATATAGACAACGCCCACGGCCTCTTCTCCGGGTATAGAGGCGCCAGAGGCTCGTCGAGGAGAGTTAAGTCTGCCTCAGCCGACAGAGCCGCCGCTAGTACTAAAAACTGTCTCTGCCCACCGCTTAGAGTACCCCACCTCCTCTTTAAAAAATCACCCGCCTCGAAAAGCTCGGCGTATTTCACTGCGGCTTCTACGTCTATTTTAGAAACAGGCCGTTTAGCCAGCCTAGTCCTACCCGCCAACACTACGTCTAGCCCAGTGGCGTCCGGCGGGACGTAGAAGTCGCCGATGTACACCACAGAGCCGACGCCCACCTGCCGCACGTAGCCTCTATCTGGTTTGAGGAGGCCGGCCACGACTTTCATCAAGGTAGTCTTCCCCGCCCCGTTTGGGCCCACAATACATGTGACGCCTGGGCGGAACTCCCCATTGGCCTCTAGCGAAAAATCGCCCAGTCTCTTCACTACGTCAAACTCTACGTACATACCTCCACAAGTGGTAGACAGCCACAGGTACCCCCACTAGAGACAAAACCGGGGTGACGGGTATTTCTCTAGGCAGTGCAAACCTCACGACAAAGTCGCTGGACAACGCCAAGAGGGCCCCCACGCCCACTATGTAAAAAAACGCCCGGTCTAGCCTAACGCTGCCGACGATCCATTTAGCAATGTGAGGCGCAGCCAGCCCTATAAACCCCACGGGCCCCACGGTGGCCACCGCCAGACTAGTCAACAAAGCCGCCGACGCCACTCCTACAGTATTTATAAATTTAGTATTTACGCCGAGACCGGCCGCAGCCTCTTCGCCGTGTAGATATACAGAAATCCACCTCGCCAGCCCGTAGGTGGCCAAGACGGCGACGAGAACTACTACAGCCACGGCAAATCCAACCCCGCCGTGTGGATACGCCGCAAAGGTGCCCCGCAGCGCCAAGTAGACATAGCCCAACTCCTCGGGGGGCAGGTAGAGGAGGACAATATCTAATAGAGCAGAAGAGACAAATGCTGTGAAAACGCCGGCGAGGAGTACAATAGTCAAAGAAGCCCGTCTAGCTAGCCATAGGAGTAAGACAGTGGCCGCCAGAGAGCCTATTAGAGAACCAGCGAACCAGCCGACGTATTGAAGTCCAAACAGCCTCCACGCCATATAAAACACTACGCTCGTCAAAACCGCCACGCCGGAGATACCCAAGACGTAGGGGTCGGCGAGTGGGTTTCTGTACATAGTCTGTAACAAAGCCCCCGCGAACGCCAGCGCCGCCCCCACAGCTACCGCGCCGAGGACTCTGGGGAGTCTAACATTTTCAATAATGTACCAATCAAACCCCGCAGGGCCCATAGAGAGGTGTAGATATACAAAAAAGACAATAGATACAAGGAGAAAAAAGCCCCAGATTTTCATCTACCTAAGCGGCACAAATAGTGTGAACTCCCCCGGCGGAGCCACTTCTGGGTGTATTATCCAAATCAACTCCTCTAACAGCCTCTCTGGATATACGTGAGAGAGCTGCCAATAGGCTTTACTAAACGCGTAGGCTTTGCCCTGGACTACTGGCCTCAGCTCTAACAGCCTCTTGTCCACTTTGCCTAATTCCTCCACGGACTGTACTCCATATCCAGACCAGATCAATATGTCCACGTCGTTTCTATGCTTCAACACGACCTCCATATCAACCCGGCTGTAGTTGGCATATGCGTACCTACCGCCCGCCAGCCTAATCAACTCTCTAGCCGAGGGCCTCGCTGGGTATAAAACTCCGCCGTATATAATAAACCAAGCCACTCTCGGCCTGTCTAAATCAGCCACTAGGTTTACTAAACTACTCCACCTCCCCTCCACCGAGTTGAATATCTTGACGGCTAGATCTGTTCTGTTGTAAAACGCCGCGAAGAATTTAACCCACTCAAACCTCCCCAGCGGAGACTCCTCTTGGAATTCGTTAACTACAACCACAGGCAGCCCCAGCGCCTTGAGTCTCTCCACCACCGCCTCAGTGCCGAAGGGGCCGGCGTAGAAGTATATAAATACTACGTCTGGCCTAAGGGCGAGGATTTTCTCATAATCTGGGCTCTGGGTCGCCCCCACGTCTATAATAGTGCCGTTTTTTAACATCTCATCAATTTCTTTAAGATGCCACTCATAGACGCCGCCCCAGGCAATGCCCTTTATAGACCGCAGAAGCTGGGGATCTCCGCTCTCCACATATAGCCTATATACTAGACCCACGTGGGTAGAGGAGAAGTGGACCACTCTCTCCACTGGGTACTCCACCACAACGTCAGGTCTATACTTCTCTACGTATAGCTTTTTGTCCGCGGCGCCTCTGGGGGCCAGCAGTATAACTCGGCCGAGGCCGTCTCTCGATATGTAATAACCCCCGTCGTACTTAATAGAGAATAATTTAGCATATCTCACAGGCACTTCTCCATATGGCCTCTTCCAAAGCTCTAATAACTGAGCCGCCGTGTCTTGTAGAGAGACTATGTCACGTTCTAAATTTGCCAACCTCTCATCTAAAACTCTCCTTGACTCCTCTCTCATCTTTGTAATACTGTCTTCTAACTGTGTCAAAGATTTTTGTAAGTCTATAATCGACGTCTGGACGTTTTTAAGACCCTCCCCCACTGTACTTATTTGAAAATACGCCAGAGAGGCAGCGGCCAGAGCCGCCACTGCCAACGCTGTAGTTATTATAAACTTGGTATCCATAAATTGGAGAAATTTCCAATTTTTAAATTTTTTGTCATATCTTTAAAAACACAGTCTCAAACATATATATGCGGATAAGCTGACACGTCTGCGGCCGA
>CAMLLK010000185.1 GCA_946480885.1 uncultured Thermoproteales archaeon | reverse complement strand
ATGCGTTAGATAACTCTGCACCTCGCCATCGGCAGCCCCCCTCTTCATATAATCCCCCCCCCTCCCCCCCGTCTTCTTAACCCACTGAGAGCCGAATAGGCCGACGGCGATGGCCTCCATAAGTGAAGTCTTCCCAGCGCCGTTGGGGCCGTGGATGAAGTTAACCCCCTCTACAAATTTAAAAACTCCCCTCCCGTGGGCTTTAAAATTGACTAACTCTACTTTCTTAATCATAGAGAGCCTTTAAGATAAGTCTATACGCCGCCTCTCTCTCCCCATCTCTAACCAAAGCCATAGCCCTCTGCACCACCTCGGCGTGTTCGCCAAGACGTTCTTTCAACACTTGCCAAAGCTGGTCGAAGGCAGAGCCTCTAAAAGCCACTGCCTTAGCCGCCGAGACGGTCCTATCCACTACGTCTATATACAAAGCTTTTGAGAAATACATAGCCAACTGCCTCGGCCTAACCCCCCGCTCCACAGCGCCCACTAACTCAATTCTCACCAAGGCGCCAGTTTTGTCAAAACGCCTAGCCGCCTCCTCCACCGCGCCGATTAGCTCAACCCCCTCTCTCACATACAGCCTCAGTCTATACATAGGCCGCCGCCGAGGCAGAGGAATAGATCGATAAGACACCCCACGGCCGGCTACGTCAATCAACACAACCCCCTTAGAAGCACTCTCTTTCACCAAGTCCCACCTCCCCACGTACTCCCAAGTCTCAAACTCCCTCACGTCCCACACCTCTACAGACCCGGCCCAGAGGGCCCCCACGGGGTGTTTGACAAAATGGTCGTGGATATGGCCAGCCGCTATGTGTATATAAGACAAGCCGTTGAAAACCTCAGGCGGCATAGTGTAGTCGTCCTCCTCCCCAGGGTAGTTAGACGCAGCCCCCACTACGCCTTGGTGTATAGCTAATACCGAGCCCGGAGGCGCCGTCCTCAACCTCTCTCTATACTCCACAACGTACTCCCTCGGCGTAGCGCAAGCCCCGTAGATATACACGCCCCCCACGTCCGCCCCCTCCCAACAGAGGAGGCGCGCCAACCCCACTCTTTCCAAAAGCCTAAGGGCTGTGTCGTATAGACACTCCCGGCCGCAGTTTCTAAAACGGACATAGCTAAAGTCGTGGTTCCCCCCTATTAAATAGATAGGGGCCCCCACCCCCTCCACCGCCTCTACAAACTTCACCAAAGCCCTAGTGGGAGGCCTCTTAGTGTCGAAAAGATCCCCAGTCACTAACACCACGTCGGCCCCAGCCCCCCTCTTCAAAGCCTCGGTAAAAGAGAGGTAGTAGTCCTCCTCTCTCTCAGAGAGGTGGTACTGAGCGCGGCCGAGGTGGGCGTCGGAAATATGTAAAATTTTCATCTCCCCACTAACTCATACGCACTCTCTAAAGCTTTATACACATGGTGACACTCCCTCCCCACTCCACATTTACTACAGACAGGCCTCCCGTCTCTAAACACCACCTCCACCACCTCCTCCCCCTCTAAAAGCCTCACCGCCACAGAGCCGTCCTCCCCCCTCCTCTTCTCTAAAACTCTCAAAGACGCCGCCCCCAAGGCGGCGCTGGGCGGGGGGTACTTGCCAAAGATTAAACGCCACTGTGTAGCCACGTCGCGGCTTTTATCAACACGCCAAGCCTGTGTCAAATCTATGTCAGAGCCGCCGTAATCTAACACTCTGTCTCTGACCTTAATAACTACGGGGATTTTAACCACAGGCCCCAACACCACCGCCTCCCCCACGTCGAGCCCCGGCAGATTTTCAAGAAATTCCTGCGCCAGTAACTCACTACTCTCCACCACAGCCACTTGGTCTCTAGGGTTTATAATCCGCATGACCGCCTGGCTCTGGCACTGGCTCACAATGTCCGGATCCACCCGACTCGGCCTCTGAGTAATAACTACTAGATACACTCCGAACTTCCTCCCCTCCGACGCCACTCTAGCCAAAGCTTCATAAGACTTAGTCCTCCTCGACATCTTCGGAGGCGCGAAGCGATGCGCCTCTTCTACAAACAACACCACAGGCCACTCTAACTTGACCCCACGGAGCCCCCTCACATGTCTCACTCTCGCCATAAAGAGCCTATTGGCTAAGTGCCACACAACGTAGTCTTGTACTTCTTCATTAACCCCGGCGAGGTTTATAATAGTCAAATCCCCCAACATCTTAGACAGTGGAGTAGACCTAGCTGCGAACACCCCCAGCCTCTTTAAACGTTTTAAATACATCAACGCGCTGAAGATAGAGTGTCTATCCCGCGCGGCTAAATGCCGCAAGTCGTCGAGGGGGAGGTCCCCCGCCCACTTCTGTAATAGTTTATTCAAAGCGGCGTCTCCCCTCAGGGCAGTCACTAAAACTTTTTGCATAAAAGAAAGCCCCACGGACTCCCCCGTAGACTTCTTCACTATCTTAGCTATATGCCACGCCAGATATAGAGCATATCTAATCTTCTTACCCCCAGGGGGCACCCCCGCCGCAGAGGCCAAAGCCTCCGGGTCGCTGTCTAAGACGCCAATTCTATACATTAAATCCCCCGCGTGGTGATGAGACACTTTAACCACCACCACGTCGTAGTGCCCCAGTCTGTGGATAGAGTCCCTCAAGGGGACGTACTCGCCGTGTGGATCCACCACCACTATCTTAGCCCCCCGCTTCAACAACTCCTCAATCAACACCACAGAGAGCCAAGTCTTGCCGCTCCCAGTCGCCGCGATAATAGCCATATGCCGCTTAATCCCATTCACGTCTAGACACACCTCTATGTCTCTACTAGCCAACTTCCCCACGCAAAGCCCCCCCTCAACTCTAAACAACTCCTCGATTTCAAAGTCCTCAGCCAAATAGACAGGAGAGCCGATCCTAGGGGGGTGTTTAGGCAATTTAAGCTCCCCCCCGTATACATACCCCAGAGTCTTCACCTTCGCCAACTGCACCTCTAAAATGTTGTTAGACACCTCCTCAATTACACTATAGAGAGGCAAATCCCGCTTAGCCGAGTAGGGGTCTCTATAC
>CAMLLK010000184.1 GCA_946480885.1 uncultured Thermoproteales archaeon | reverse complement strand
TACTACTTAGATAAATAATTTAACAAACCTCCGGCTTTTAAAATCTCTAGAGGGAGACCTCTGAGAGGCTTGCCGAAGATCTTCTCGCCAGTGGCTAGATTGATAACATACCCCTCCTCTACGTCTACCTCTACTTCGTCGCCCTCACGTATTTTCTGTCTAATATTTGGCACTTGGAGGACTGGGAGGCCTATATTTATGGCGTTTCTAAAAAATATTCTAGCAAAACTCTCTGCCACCACAGCCAACACTCCAGCCCCTTTTAGCGCAATGGCGGCTTGTTCTCGAGAGGAGCCCATGCCGAAAGCTCTACCCGCTATTAACACCGCTCCTCTGGCTTTTTTTGGAAAATCTGGATCTATAGGCTCCATGGCGTGTTGTCCCAAGACCGCGGGGTCTGTATATACTAAATACTTTGCTGGTATTATTACATCTGTGTCTATCTTATCTCCATAAACTATGGCGTGTCCACGTATTTTCATAGACTGGGGAGAATTTGGCAAATATATACGTTGTAGTCTATATATAGAGAAAAGTTTTTATATAGCGAAGTTTTTGACTCTATGGTTTCGGGGCTCGGGTAATTAAAATTTTTGACACTACACTAAGAGACGGCGAACAAATGCCCGGCGTCGCATTATCTCTCCGAGAGAAGTTAGAAATCGCCTTGGCTCTCGACGAGGCTGGAGTGGATATGATCGAGGCTGGATTCGCCGCGGTGTCTAGAGAAGAGGCCGAGGCTATTAAGACAATATCTAAAGAAGTGTCTAATGCAAAAGTGGTGAGTCTGGCAAGGATGACTAAGTCTGACGTAGACGCTGCAGTGGCCTCTGATGTGGACATGGTCCACGTGTTTATAGCTACTTCCGACATCCACCTTAGGTATAAACTTGGGATATCTAGAGAAGAGGCAATTAGGAGGATTGAAGAAGTGGTGTCTTACGCCAAGTCGTACGGAGTCGAGGTTTTGTTTAGCGCAGAAGATGCCACTAGAAGCGACCTTGAGTTTTTAGTAGAGGCATATAGAACAGCCATAAGGGCTGGAGCCGACGAGATTAACGTCCCAGACACAGTGGGAGTGATGACGCCGAGTCGTATGGCGTATTTAATAAAATACCTAAAGTCTAAACTGCCCCCAGTCCCAATCCACGTACACTGCCACGACGACTTCGGCATGGCTGTGGCGAATACAATTACTGCTATTGAAAACGGCGCCGACGTGGCGCAAGTTGTTGTTAATAACTTCGGCGAGAGGGCCGGCAACGCCGCCTTAGAAGAAGTAGTGGCAGCTGTCCACTTCCTCCTGGGGTATAGAGTAAACGTCAAGTTAGAAAAGTTGTATTCACTTTCGCAATTAGTTTCTAAGATATTTGGTATCTCCCTCCCTCCGAATAAGGCGGTGGTAGGCGAAAACGCCTTTAGCCACGAGGCGGGTATACATGTACATGGAGTTTTAAATAACCCATTTACTTACGAACCCATGCAGCCAGAGGCTGTGGGCAACGTCAGGAGGATAGTATTGGGTAAACACTCCGGTAGGCACTCTGTAGAGTGGGCTTTGAAAAAAATTGGCGTGGAGCCAGAGGCGGAGTTAGTAAACTACGTACTAACTACAATAAAAGAGTTAGCCGCTAAAAAAATAAGAATTGACGAAGCCGTTTTAAAAGAGTTAGTTAATACATACCGCCGTGGGTGAATATGGCGAAGAAAGTATTAGTCATACCGGGCGATGGGATCGGGCCTGAGGTAGTAAACGCGGCGATGTATGTAATCGCCGCGGCGTCGTCAAAATATAAAATAGATCTGGAGATAAAGACCGCAGAGGCTGGAGACGTGGCTTTGAGAAAATACGGCACTCCTATGCCACCAGATACTTTAAAACTCGCCGACGCCGCCGACATAATTTTTAAAGGGCCAATCGGCGAGTCTGCATACGACGTGACTTCGTTGTTTAGAATGAGATACGTCCTATATGCAAATATCAGACCTGTTAAGAACCTACCGGGGGTGCCGGCGGTGAGAGAGATAGACTGTGTATTTGTCAGAGAGAATGTAGAAGACGTCTACGTGGGGGCTGAGTATAAAGTGGGAGACGTCGCTATAGCTTTAAAAGTTATCACCGGGGCGGGCACTAGGAGAGTGGCTAGAGTCGCTAAGAGATATGCTGAAATGAGGCGTCGGAAAGTGACAATAGTTCACAAAGCTAATGTGTTGAGAGTAACAGACGGCTTCTTTAGAGACGTGGCGTTAGAGGAGTTAAAAGATGTTGAAGTAGACCAAATGTACGTCGACGCAGCCGCTATGGAGCTTGTCAGAAACCCGACGAGATTTGACGTAGTCCTCACTATGAATCAATACGGCGATATTTTAACAGACCTCGCTGCTCAAGTCGCCGGTGGAATTGGCACAGCTCCAAGTGGAAATATTGGAGATGGAAAAGCTATGTTTGAGCCTGTCCACGGCGCTGCGTTCGACATAGCCGGGAGGGGAATAGCTAACCCAATTGCGACGATATTATCCGCGGCGATGATGTTTGAATGGCTCGGTAGAAAAGACGTGGCTGAAGTCATTAGGTCGGCAGTTGAGAAAAGTATTGAAAATGGCGTAAAGACCCCGGATATAGGAGGGAAGTCTACTACTGAAGAAGTAGGCAGATATATAGCCTCCTATATTGGCAATATTTAATTTTTCAACTAATTAGAAGTATTCACGGTATATTTTTCAAAACATGTATGTGATACGTAGAAAAAACATAATTGAAATAGAGTATATATAATATATTCTGTCTAATGGTATATATTTATACACACTTAATCGCTGAGGTATGACCAACGAAGGGAAGTTCTTAGAAAACGTCCTAGAGAATTTAAAACGTGGAGTTGAGCTAGGCGGATTTCCAAACGACTTTTATAAAATTATGGCGCGCCCCAAGAGAATTCTACAAGTGTCTATACCTGTTAAAATGGACAATGGCTCATATGAAGTGTTCGAGGGTTATCGTGTTCAGCATAGTGATGTTTTAGGGCCTTTTAAAGGTGGTA
>CAMLLK010000183.1 GCA_946480885.1 uncultured Thermoproteales archaeon | reverse complement strand
ACACGGCGCCGGTGAGTTGTTCAAACCTCTTAGCCACCTCCACTGGGAGAGGCGCGGCCACTCTGTCGCTGTGGTCGCCCACCTCTCTAAAACTCACCCACCTGCCGAAGTAGGCCGGGGCGTCGCCACTAGTAGAGACTTGCCTATCTAAATATGTAAAGAGGGGCTCTAGTCTAATATCCACCTCCGGCGGCACGCCCTCGTCGTAATTCCTAGCCCAAACCCTAGGCTTTATAAATTTTTGAAAAACTTCCATAATGTAGGAAAATTAAGTAATATATAAAGATATATCTTCCAAGTTAATGTTTAAATTAGACAATAGACGAAGCCAAGATTTATAAAACGACAACACAGTGGCCACATGGTGTTCCCCTTCGACTCAGTAGAAGACTTCTCAATAGTGTTGACAACAGAACACGAAATGTTTAGAAAGGCAGTCCGTGAGTTCGTCGAGAGAGAAGTAGCCCCACGCGCCATGGAGATAGTAGAAAGAGACGAAGTCCCAAGAGACATTTTGAAAAAAATCGCCGAAAACGGCTTCTTTGGAGTAGGCATCCCAGAAAAATACGGCGGCCAAGGCGGAGACCACAGAATGGGCGCCATAATGGCCGAAGAGTTCTGTAGAGTACTCCCCGGCCTCAGCGTCTACTTCGGCACAAACGAGCTCTTCCTCACCCCCATAATGCTCTTCGGCACAGAAGAGCAGAGGATGAAATACATACCGCCAGTGGCCAGAGGGGAGAAATTCGGCGCCTTCGCAGTGACAGAGCCCTGCTGCGGCTCAGACGTAGCCGGCATACAGACAAAAGCCGAAAAGACAGGAGACAGGTGGGTAATAAACGGGAGGAAGGCCTTCATAAGTAGTTCAGACGTGGCAGACTACTTCGTAGTCCTCGCGAGGACCTACCCCCCGCCGGACAAAAAACTCAGATACCTCGGCCTCACCTTCTTCATAGTGGAAAAAGACACGCCAGGCTTTAGAGTAGAGCAGTGCTACCACAAAATGGGCCTACATGGAAACCACGCCTGTGAGTTAGTACTAGAAAACGTAGAAGTCCCCGACGAGAATAGAGTAGGAGACGAAGGCATGGGCTTTCTATACGCCATGGAGACATTCGACAGGACTAGAATAGGCGTGGCGGCCCAGGCAGTGGGCATGGCCCAGGGGGCCTTTGAAAAAGCCTTCAACTACGTACACCAGAGACAAGCCTTCGGAGTCCCAATAGCCTACTTCCAAGCCATACAATTCAGCCTAGTGGAGATGTTGGCAAAAATAACCACAGCCCGCCTACTGACCTACCTCGCCGCCAAGCTGGCAGACGAAGGGAAGAAAGAATACACCTTCGTCGCCTCTCTAGCCAAGCTATACGCCACAGAAGCGGCAGAAGAAGTAATATCAGAAGCCATAAACCTACACGGAGGCGTAGGCGTAATCGTCGAGACCGGAATAGAGAGATTTCTAAGAGACGTAAAAATAACACAGATATACGAAGGCGCGAACAATATACAAAAACTAGTGGCCTACCGCCAATTGGTAAGAATACTAAAAGAAAAAGGCCAAATCCCAGAAGAAATCACAAAACTCGTCACCTAAAATTTTTCACACCTTATCTAAGCCACGCCGCCATTTAGACAACCCACACCAAAACCCCCCACTCTACCCCAGCCAAACCACCGCCACCCAATCTCTACCAAACAACCACCGCGGAGACTTCAACCCAAGCTCCAACACCCACACACCGCCCAGACAGACGTGGGCATTAAACAAACGACTTATAAAACGCCCACCGCTCCACAGCCTCTAGCAGAAGACACCGCCGTCGAAGATACACCCAGCGACTACCCTAGCTCAAGTCCACAGAGACAACCACAACAAACTTAACGAAGAGATAACCATGTAACGGCGTCTACTCTACGGCGTTGACTACACTCAACAAATCACTTTCTACACGACGTATGGAGACGCCGCCACAGTATCCATCCCAGCCCCCGGCCTCAAGAGGACGCCTTAGGCTTGTCCAATGACCAAAAACTCCCCATGTGTAAATCCAATGCGTAGTAGAGCCGTCGAGGAGGGACTTGTCTATGCCGCCTATATCTCAATCACTCCCATCCGCGGCATTGTCTGAAAAATAGTTCTGTCAACGTACTTTGTATGAGAGTTCCTCCCTGGGGAACTCGCCAGGCGACAGTTTGTGTAGCCAGTCTCTAACTCTCTGCCTCAGCTCCACTGCGTATTGCACCACCGCCTGTAGCTCTCTCTAGTCGAATTCTAAGTTTGGGAAGAGGAGTTTTATAAAAGCGCCTATCACAGCTCTCTCGTCTCTAATAGTGGTGTTGCCCAAGATCTCCACGTGTCTACCCACCTCCCCCACGAGGCTCTCCTTCCTCAACTCATGCAACGCCTCTGAGAAGTAGTCTAACGCAATGCCGTACCCCTGAGATAGGTGATATCTCGCACGCCCAATCTTGGGGAGCTCCCACCCAGGTATAACCCCCCTAATTCTGTCTATCAACGCCGAGTCTCTCATGGGCTTGGGCAGTAGGTAAGTCAAGTCCTCCACAGGGACGTAGCCCCCCTCCCTCTCCTCACCCTCCACATTCCCCAACATGACCAAAGAGGCGCCGGAGGTCACCCTCTGCCTCCCCCTCTCGTATTGACCACTCTCCATAAAGTCCTTTAGTTTAGCAACTACCTCCTCCGGATTAGGGAACTTGGCCTTAGATATCTCGTCGAACACCACGCAGTCTCTCACAGCAAGCTCGCCGGGCATATTAGTCCTGAGGTTGTAGAACAGCGCCGCCGGAGTAATCACACCCCCCACAATAATCCTCGAGTACCTACTCACATTTCTAAAAACATAAGTCTTGCCAGTAGCCTTGGGGCCGAACTCAGCTAAGTGGAGGCTCTCCTCAACAATAGGCAGAAGCCTAGACAACAACACCAACTTACTCCTACTATCTCGGTAGACATTGTGGTTGTAGCCAATAGTGTTAACCAACACATCTAACCACTCCTCAAATGTGAAGTAGCTCCTAGCC
>CAMLLK010000182.1 GCA_946480885.1 uncultured Thermoproteales archaeon | reverse complement strand
TGATTGGGCCCGCCGGGATTTGAACCCGGGACTTCCCGGTTATGAGCCTTACGCGGAGGCCGGGCTCCTGGGCGCTCTGACCGGGCTAAGCTACGGGCCCTCTTTAGTTATTACTTCGAGATTTTTAAAATTTTTCGCCGGCCATCTCTCCAATTCGTATTTGATTATGTATTATTTATAATTATATTTCTTTAACAATAATAACTTATCATTTTAATTATCTAATTTTTCAAAAAGTTTTATAAACAAACTATTTCAAAAGAAAGCCATGACTTCGAAAAGTAGAGAGGAAGCTATTGAAAAATATTGGAAGACTACTAGAAATGTGACGTTATTGTTTTTCCTTGGGTGGTTAGCTATTGCTGTAATTATACCAGTCTTGTCGCCACATGTATTCTTAAACGTGTGGATAGGCAACTTGCCCCCACTCCATTGGTTTATGTTGACTTTCGTTGTGATTACACTCGGCGTGGCTTTAATATTCATATACGCCGCAGTTATGGATCGAATTGATAAAAGACTAAGACATGAGTTGGGAGAGGCTAGAGAGGAAGTAGTGGTGAGGAGGGGGGTATGAACGTCTTAAACAATCCCAGACTTACCGCTCTGTTGTCTTTAACTATCTACTTTGCCGTAGTTGCTATTTCATACTTTACGCTAGATCCATACCTCACTTCGTTGATTATCGTAGTGGGCAGTCTGTTTATATACTTCTTCGTGGCGTTGAGCCTTAGGAGAGCTTCGGTGGACGCCTTCTACGTAGCTGAGAGAAGAGTGCCTCCTATTGTAAACGGGGCGGCTACAGCCGCCGATTGGATGTCCGCCGCCTCGTTCTTGTCGATGGCTGGAGTTGTGGCTCTCCTCGGCTTCGACGCCATCCCCTTCATCATCGGCTGGACGCTCGGCTATACCTTAATGGCTTTTACAGTGGCTCCCTACGTGAGGAGGTCTGAGACCTATACAATTCCTGAATTTGTAGAGGCGAGGTCTGGCGGGTGGGGCGTGGCTAGGCTTGTGGCCGTGGTGATGTTGTTTATCATCTCTTTCACGTACTTAACTGCGCAGCTCACCGGCATAGGGGTGGTGTTCGGCAGATTTTTAGGCATAGAGGCAGCAATAGGCGCCTTCATCGGCGTTATAGGCACAGTTATGTACTCCTGGACCTCTGGCTGGAAGTCTATCACGTGGATACAGGCGATGCAATACGTCTTTATGATAACGATGTACTGGGTCCCCGTAATGATTGCGGCCTACGTCCTCGGCCTCTTTAAGCCACTGCCACAATTAGCCTACGGGCCATTAGTAGAGGATATACAGACGAGAGAGTCTGAGTTCGGCCTTAGGCAGTGGACTGAGCCCTTTGCGAGAGCGTTCGCAGCGGGTACTGGGCAGTTAAATTGGATTATGGGCGCCGTCACTTTAATGCTAGGCACTATGGGGCTACCCCACATATTGATAAGGTTCTACACAGTGCCTTCTATGAGGGCGGCGAGATACTCAGTGGGCTGGGCGTTATTATTCATAGGTCTGTTGTACGTCACAGCTCCAGTCTACGCGGCGATCGCTAGATACTCCATTAGTGGCCTCTGGGGGAGGCCTATAAGCGAAGTCATGGAGTTAGAATGGGTGAAGAAGTGGCTTCCCACCGGCCTGATCCGCATAAATGATAGAAATAACGACGGCATTCTACAGCCAGGTGAGTTGACTTTCCATGGCGACATAGTGGTGGTGGGGATGCCCGATATGTTCGGCATGCATTGGATCATCGCGCCTCTAGTGGCCATGGGCGGACTCGCCGCGGCCATAAGCACAGCAGACGGCTTATTGTTGTCGATGTCTACCGCCGTGACTCGCGATATTTATAAGAGATTTATAAACCCGAGGGTGTCGGAAAAGGGGGAGGTGTGGATGGCGAGGATTATGTTGTGGGTAATCGCGGCCTTTGCAGCCGCATTGGCTTACTTAGCCTTGAAAGACCCCACTTATAGTCAATACGTGGCTTTGATGGTGGCGTGGGCCTTTGTCTTCGCAGCGTCGACTTTCACCCCAGCCGTGATACTAGGCATATTCTGGAGCAGGTTGAATAGATATGGAATAGTGGCCGGCATGATCGCCGGCATGGCCGTGGCTCTGCCCTACGTCCTAAGCGTAGGCGTGTTGGGAATGCCGCCTATAGAGGTCTTCGGCCAGAAGATAGGAACAACGGCGTGGGGTGTTGTCGGATTTATTGTGAATTTAGTTGTGTCGATTGTAGTATCTCTAGTGACGAGGCCTGAGGGGAAGGAGGTGAGGGAGTTCTTACAGAAGATTAGAACGCCTGAGATTAAATGAATGAGATAAAAGATTTTTTTTCTACATCTCAAATATTTCTCGACTTTTTTAGAAAGTGTGTAACTATTATATATCTCCCAAAGGGCGCTGAGAAAGAGCTCTCTGGCTACGTCTACGTACACCGGGGGCTCGTAGAAGTGGGCGGCGTCTACTACGAGAGTGGAGACTCGGCCCATGTCTACGGCCGGGCGAGAGCTGAGGAGGAGTCTATAGTAATTATTAACGAGTGTGAGACAGGCTATAAATCCGCCGGGTTTAGAGACTGTGTACTAGCCGATTTGACAATGCGCGACCCAGTGACAGTTGAGGGAGATGTCTCTATGAGAGAGGCTGTGAGGCGTATGGCAGAGGCCGGGGTGTCCTCTGTCATAGTCACACGGGGTGGAGAGCCAGTGGGGATTTTCACCGACACAGACATACGTAAAGCAGTGGCGGCGGGGGTTGATTTTAATACTCCAGTGGAGTCGGTATCTACAAAGGGCTTACTCTCGGCGAATTTGTCTACTCCTTGTCTAGAGGCACTTGTCTATATGTCGCTTAATAATATTAAACACCTAGCTGTAGTAGATAGCGCGGGGAGGCTGAGGGGGGTGGTCACTATGAGAGATCTGGCGTATAGACTATCCCCCCTGCCGCTACACGTAGTGAGAGATATGAAAAAGATTAGAGAGGTGTCTGAGTTGAAGAAGAGACTTGAGGTGGTTTGGTTTTGGGGTAGGCGGGCGGGGGAGGGC
>CAMLLK010000181.1 GCA_946480885.1 uncultured Thermoproteales archaeon | reverse complement strand
TAGCTAAGCCCCCCCCATCCGGCATATAGCTCGAGGTCTACTATGTAGTCTACATATCTGGCGACGCTCGCCAATGTGTCTATATAATCCACTATTCCAATACCCACTATCCTCTCTATATCTTTTAAACCAGACACGGCAAATACTCTTGGTTTTTTTCGCCCAGTGTATATGTCATATATCACCTCTACAATGTCTCGAAACGTTGCCGCGACCCTCATCTTCTCTTCGTCTAACTCAGCTGGGAGAGTTGTAGGTGGGAATAGAGATAGATAAAAAACGTCTCGAGCCGCCGCCAGCTCTTCGAGCTTTTTAACAAGTCTCCATTTATCTTTGCTATATATGCCTACTATTTGAGATTTATATAACTCCGACACTCCTAAGATAGATGAGTCTTATACTAGTGTTATTTTAGGCAATTGTGGTTTTTTATTTACATAGATATAGACAAGCCCTACGCCTTCTAGAAAATCGAAAATATATTTCTCACTAGGGGGCGCAAATCTCGACTTTACTAATTTAATATACCTAATTGTGTGACCTAGTTTATTTTCTCTAGAGCTAACTCTTATGAGATTATCTGCTATGTAGAATATCTGACGTGGCCTATCCTCCACAATCGCTATGACAGGTATATCTTTTGCTAATTGGTATAGGAAGCCGTGTACTAACTCCTCTAACTTCTCTTCGCGAGCCGCTATGCCATTTATAGTATCTACTACCAAGGCTTCGTATTCATGTATATGGTCAGCTATAAATTTTGCGATATTTCCTCTAAAAGGCCTCGGGAAGTCGAATATGTAGAATCTATCAACTTTCGCCCCCACTCTAGACAGACTTAGTTTAAGCGTAGAAGGGGGCTCGTTTGTACTTATCCACAGTATTTTATTAGCTACTTTATCTGCTATCTTTGCAGCCACGCTAGTCTTGCCGCTACCTGGTGGTCCATATATAGCGGTGAAACCCCTTGCACAGACCTCTTGTATAACAAACACGCCTCTATTACACAGTAGATATTAAAATTTACAACATACCCTAAACGATTCAGATAGAATCTTTAATACGTAATTTTCTAAAATACCCCCCGCTCTTTTTATCAACCGCTCGGGGGCGTCTCGCTCTTTTGCCATAGGCGGCACTACATAGGCCTTTTTCTGAGCCACTACCACACCCTCTAGAGATAGATTGAAAAGTCCAGCGTTGAAAAACTCCCCTAAGATACAGCCTAGACAATTATATATATGTTTTGGTAAATACACTGATATTTCTCCATCTAGTGGCATCTCTACACAGTCTAGACAATTAGTCTTTTCTCTACACTTCATTGCATATACTGCGCCTCTGTCTGTAATTGCTACATAAAAATCTCCTATAGACGTCGCACATTCAAACTCCTTGCCTCTCACTACAAAGACAGTGGACAATATCTCTAACATCAACACATTAGTGTGTGGAGACCTCTATAAAAACAATGGGCCCGCCGGGATTTGAACCCGGGATCACCCGCGCTCTTCGACAAATAGTCTCGTCAGGCTGATACGGGGCTCCGCCCCTGGGCATCCTACCGCTAGACTACGGGCCGACAGACATTTTTCACCTATTTTTAAAACTTTCCGCATAGTAATAATCAATAAAACACTGGCGGGCCCGGTGGGATTCGAACCCACGACCTACGGGTGTCTCTCCACTTATCCAAGTGGGTAAGAGCCCGCCGCTGTCCGTCGCCATGGCGGCGTCTACCAGGCTGAGCTACGGGCCCCGCTACACTACCAAATCGAAGTTTTTAAATTTTTCATTCTTTCGAAAGACTTATATAATACAACTCCAAGGGCCAGATGGAGCGAAGAGCTAAAAGAGGGCCAACCCACCGGAGACACGGGCCTCCAGGCCCCAAACCAGTGAAAGAAGGAGATGTCGTAGAGGTTGAAGTAGTTGAAAAATCTAGGAAAGGCGATGGAGTGGCCAGAATAGAGGGGTTTGTGATATTTGTGCCAGGGGGAGAGCCAGGTCAGAGGTTAAGAATACAGATTGAAAAAGTTGGGCGGTCCTACGCAGTGGGGAAGATCGTTATTTAAGTTTCACACTGAGACGGAAGTCGTCGACTTTTCCACGTGCTTTTTCTCTCCTCTCTCTATGATCTTTGATAAATTTAGTTATTTTTTCATAAAGTTTCAATTTACACTCGCCGCATAGAATCGCGCCTGTTTTACAATCTGTATGTATTTTCTCCACTGAGGCGTCGTCTGGGTCTAATAACATGTGGTAGTGATATACTGGACACACATCGGGGTCTCCTCCATATTTTCTCTGCTCCTCTGCAGTGGGCCTCCCTCCCGTGAAGGCGTTCATTATCTTTCTCCTTATTGTCTTCTCGTCGTCTATGGTATAGATCGCGGAGTCTGGATTCGACGCCGACATTTTACTATCGCCGGTGAGCGCCATAATGAATTTAGAATACAAAGTCGCAGGCTTTGGGTAGTTTAAACCCTCTGCTATATCTCTCGCCAATCTAAAATAGGGGTCTTGGTCAATGGCGCAAGGAATTAAGACAGGAGTCGGCTCTCTCCTTAACTCAGTTGGGAGAAACGCCACTGCTATCTGTAGAGAGGGATAAAAAATCAAGCCTATGTTTGTAGAGTCTGTAAAGCCGAAAGTAGCCTTTACAGTATTCCATGTGAGTTTTTTCGCTACTTTTACAGCAATGGGATAGAGGGGCTCTATATCTTTAGTGTCTAAGATTAGGTGTAATTTCTCGGGAGTGAAGCCCAGGGCTATGACGTCTAGGGCGTTTTCATAAGCCCAATGTGTCGCCTCCTCTAACTTCATCTCCGGGTCGTCGAAAAACTTCTCGTCGTCTGTCATTTGGAAATATACCTCTAAGTTAAACTTGTCCGAGAACCACTTTAACAATATCCACGGCACTAAATGGCCGATGTGCACTGGGCCACTGGGGCCGCGCCCTGTATATAAAGCCCAAGGCCTCCCCTCTCTATGCCATTTTAAAATGAAGTCGAAATCTCTATGTGCGTAGAAAAAGCCTCGTCTAATTAACGGATGTACTTCGCCAACA
>CAMLLK010000180.1 GCA_946480885.1 uncultured Thermoproteales archaeon | reverse complement strand
GATATAAGCGATGAAAAAGCCACTAGGGGAAATATTGTAGATATTGCTACAGAGGTGAAGACAATAGTTCTAAAATTAAAAAACATCGTAGGAGATGCTCTACAGCCATTTGAAAAATTGATAAAGTACCTAGTAGAAAAAGCTTTAGAAGGCACTTTGACACTATCGAGAAATTTATAATTTCAGATGGGTAAGTCTTTGTGATGAGGCTAGACTAAGCCGAGTTATGACGTCGCGTGAAAGGGCTGACATAAGAGTGGGGGTCACTGGGATGCCTGGAGTAGGAAAGACCACGCTTGCGAAAGAAGTGGCGCAGATTGCACAGAGTAAGTATAGAGTCTGTGGTTTTCTTACGTTAGAAGTTAGAGAGGGCGGGATGAGAGTGGGGTTTGACGTAGTTGATCTAAATACATACCAAAAGACACCGCTTGCGCGTATAGGTAGAGGATGGCCCTCTGTGGGGAAGTACGTCGTTTACTTAGATGCATGCGCCGCTATAGAAAATGCTTTACTTAGAGAGCCATGTGAGTTAGTCGTCGTAGACGAAGTCGGAGCTATGGACTATAAATGTAAATTTTTTGAAAAAACACTCATCTCTGCATTAGAAAAATCCCCTAGGAAGTTTATAACAGTACATAGGCATTATGTAGACGTAGCTAAGAGATTGGGGTTTGAGATTTTCTGGCTCACTAGAGAGAATTGGCAGAGTGTTTTAAAAACTGTGGTTCTCCGCCTTGGCCTTGCCTAATATTATTTCTAATAGTTTTCTAGGTGGGTCTTTCGTAGCTGATATATAATACACCCCTTTTGCGCCAATTGCTGAAGCAACTTCTTCAGCCTCTATGTAGAACCCCGTCTCTGCAGCCAAGTCCATTTTGTTTCCAACTACCACTATCTCTTTTGCCATTTGAATCCCCCTGTCTATAAATATTGAATGTAGTTCGAGTAGGTTATACAACGTCTCGTAGTTAGTGACGTCGTACATGTAGATAGCTTTATCTAACACAGTCATTTTAAACGAGGCGAACTTAAGCGCCACTTCGAAAACTCTCTGGCCTGGCACGTCTATTAAATCTATTTCTAAATCTCCCAAATATATCCTATAGTAACTAGGCCTCAGAGTTAATACAGGTGTGTCAGGTATACCTAATATCCTATAGGCGAATGTCGTCTTTCCCACACCGCCCATTCCCAATAAAGCCACTACATATCTCTGAATCACAAATCTTCTCAGAGGTTGGTATATAGAAATTGTGTTTAAAGCCTCTCTTTTCATATATAACTGGCATCTTTAGAAATAATTACAGAAGATTATAGTATATACAGAAAGAGAAAAACATTATAAATAATATAAAGAGAAAACTGTGTCGTCTCAATAATAATTATATAAAAGTTGTCATATAAATTTATCCAGTAGTTAAATTAAACAAAAATTTTATAAAGTATGATGTATCTTAACCCCATGTCAAAGAAGCAGAAGTTGAAATTCTACGATATTAAGGCTAAGCAGGCGTTTGAGACTGATGCGTATGAGGTTATTGAGAAGGAGACTGCCCGTGGGCCAATGATGTTTGCAGTAGCCAAGTCGCCATACACAGGAATAAAAGTATTCAGACTACTAGGCAAAAAGAAATAAGTCTACCATCTCAACAAGGCAGAAATTCCTCCGATTTTTTTCAACCATACCCCAACTTCGGTATCTTCATTTACTACATACACTCTTCCTCTCGACCGGTATACCATGTAGATAATTCTCCACGCGTCTTCTGGCTGTTCTTTGATATATGTGTCAAGTATAAGTAGCGAGTCGACCCTGCCGGCTGCCGCCGCAGTCTCTACTTCAAACGGTCCGAGAGCTACACTATCACTTTTCGTAGCTAATCTCCGCAGCGTCTTTTCATAAACTTCTATACCCATTTCTTTTTTTAACTCATCGTATAGTCCACTTCTTAAAAATTCAAATACGCCCCCTACGCCGCCTGAACTTTGGTGAACTTTTTCTCCACTTATAAACTGACTGATGTAGTCGACAATTAAACCCGGGCCAGCAATTACTATTCTATCTGGCTTTAGCTTAGTTCTAAGTTCTTCGACACGTTTCTTTATTTCTAAAAAATATTCATTAAATAAGCTACTTCCTTCTTTTTTTGAAGTAGTGTTTTGTATAGTATACAACATTTCAATGCCTATAGATGTAATAAATACAATTGCCGCCTCTTCGTCGTCGACTGATATAACTAACACCCTTGGCAACATAGTTTTTGATATGTTTAGTATCTCTAACACGCCGTCTATAGGCAAATCGCCTTTCTTCTCTATTTCAATTTCTCTACCTGGCTGAACCTCAAACGTATGTCTTCTGCCCTTCACCCCCTCTATATTCTCTTGTATTTCTACTACAGTGCCTCGGATTCTTAAACTCCCTCTAAATTTATGATACTCCAACGCCTCTACTCTTATCCCTAGGTAAATCTTTATTCTTTCTCCATCTTTGACTCCCTCTGGTTTATATTCTCTGACAGTCCAACCTCTTACTATATCGCCTTTGTCTACAAGTAAGTAAACAATATATAGATCTTCTTCCCTCTCTGGCGTAATTTTAATAATTTTTTTCTTGGAGTCAATTTCAAACTTCACATGTCTCTGTGAAGACTAGTATTTATGATGACCCCGACCAAATATGATAAGTGAAGAGGCGGCAGCTGTCTGATTTCGTTATGTAGCTAAGTCGAAAGACTTAAATATTTGGAAATTGTGACAATCTATGAAATACAATTCTTTACTAGTCGAAGAGTTAACAAAACTTATACATCTGTTCTACGAACACGGCTATATAGAAGTGGCAAGACTGCTAGAACAAGCCAGGTCGTTGGCGTTATTACAAGAACGAGAATCTATGATACCTCCAGCTACTGACTAATTAAAGACTTAACTTCTGCGACGTTGGCGCCAACGACTATATTTACATTGCCATTTCTTATAATTATAAAAGTAGGAGTACCTATTTGTCTAACTCCTCGGCTTAGTAAATAGCTAATTATATCTTCAGCGGCTTTTTTAAATCTTCTTCA
>CAMLLK010000179.1 GCA_946480885.1 uncultured Thermoproteales archaeon | reverse complement strand
ATTGGCGTCTGGGAGGGCGCTCCCGATGTGGATTTAGAGTTGTTTAGAAAGAAGGTTGAGGCGGGCGAGGTCGACCCTGTGAAGTTGGCAGCGGATTGTCCCAGCGGGGCTATACAATGGGACGCCGAGAGAAAAGAATTAAAAATCGACGGGAGTAGGTGTAAAAAGTCAATGCACTGTATTAGAACAGCCTTCCCAGCAATAAAGCCAGGAAAGAAAAGAAAAATTGCAATTGTAGTGGGCGGACACGTGAAGGGGAGATTCGGCGGGAAGATGGGCAAGCCGTTGGCTATTGTGAATACAGTTGACGAGGCCATGGACTGGGTGGTGAAGACAGTAGAGGAGTGGATGAACTACATGGAGAAGGGCGTGGTTAAACACAAAGACAGAATAGGCGACTTTATTATGAAGATAGGCTTTAAGAAATATTTAGACATGGTGGGGGTCAAGGAGACGGGGAAAGCCACGATACACCCATCTCTTAGAGCCGGCGCCGTGTTAGACGACTCGGAGAGAGAGATGTGGAAGAGCTGGGTAGGCAAAATCGTAGAGGAATATAAAGGCAGGGGGGAGCTATGAGCGACCCAGTGGCGGCTAGGCTTAAGAAAAAGCTGCCGGTTCCGTACACGGAGTGGCTACCTGAGAAGGTGTTGAAAAACTACGGGAGGTGGGTGGATAGGAAGTTCCACGGCAGTGGCATAATTGAACATATCTCAGAGACTGGAGATAGAATATTTACAATAAAGGTGGGTACACCGCCTAATTTTAGACTCAGCACAGAGACATTGAGAAAATTCATAGACATAGCCGATAGTCTAGGCATCGGTGGGATTAAGATCACTAGAAACGGCAATTTAGAAATCCTCACAGACACTTTTGAGAAGGCTATGAAGATAAAAGAAGAGGTGGAGAAAATGGGCTTCCCAGTGGGGGGCTGGGGCCCAACGCTGTGGTCAATAAACTCGTGCACGGCCTTCTTGACTTGTACCACGGCGGTGGTAGACGCGCCTAGTATTACAAAGGCCCTCTACGATAGACTAAAGCCGTACTTCACAGGAGAGATCCCGCTCCCAGCTAAGTTGAGAATAAATGTGTCTGGCTGCCCCAGCTCTTGCGGAGGATTTACGTCAGATATAAACATTGTTGGACACTACGGAGACGCCCCCACGTACGACCCACAGAGGGTGAAGCTGTGTCTCCCCAAGTCATCTAAGGCCTTGGAGATGGGCCATGTGCCAGAGGTGGCGGATGTGTGTCCCACCGGCGCCATTAAAGTGTTTGGAAATCCAGACGGCAGCGTGGGGATGGAGATAATAAGGGAGAAGTGTATAGCCTGCGGCAGGTGTAGAGACGTGTGCGACTGGATCGACTTCGACAGCTCAAAAGCGGGGGTGGCTATATTACTAGGAGGCAAAGCTAGCAACACTGGGAGGGGGCCCATGCCCTCGATACAAGTAATCCCCTGGGTCCCCGCCAACCCGCCTAGGTATGAAGAAATAGTGGCTGTAGTGAAGAAAATTATCGACTTGTGGAGGGCAGACGCCAAGCCCGGCGAGAGAGTGGGCGACTGGCTACAGAGAATTGGACTAGACAAATTCTACCAAATGATGGAGATACCAGTAACGAAGTGGAACAAGCCGGCTCCACTCGGCGGCGAATTCGGCGTGAGACAATTCGGCGCAATTTAATGTCTATCTACGACTTAATAGGTCAAATTTTACTCAATCTAAGAAGCCAAGGGGTAGAGGAAGTAGACGACAGTGCAGAACTAGCCGCCGCTGTAAGAAACCAGCCACGCGGAGCCGAGGCGGTGTATATATACTCAACAGAGGGGCGCCCCAGGCCGTACTTAGTCTCATCCTACCGTGAAGAGGGCCTAGTGGCCATGGCCTTCTTAGACCTCGACGACGTCAGACTCATTAAGATAGACACGTCGATAGACGACCTAGAGACAAAATCTACTACAGAAGTGGGCGAGGGCAAATACGCCTTCGTCGCGCCCCTAGCCGCCCGGGAAGAAGGCCTCTACGTAGCAGTGGGAGTAAAAACAGTCGTAGAGGAGGAGATGCTATTAGGCGGCTACATAGACCAGTTAATAGACGACTTCGAAGACAACAGAGACCACTACTTCAACAAAGTCTTAGACAGTCTAAAAACACACACCGGAGCCCAGACACATAACCCCCCCAAAGCTTAGTAAATATACACAGCCTCGACAACCAACGCCGCCTTGGTAAATCAATATCTTATTTGTAAAAGCCCTGAAGATCTTTGCTAATTATTAGATCTTTTTTAATTTCTACAACTCTTTTATTACTCTCTCCTACTCATGGAGATCTATACTTGAATAATTTGTGACGAGTGTCCTTGACCCAGATCCAGATGTTCAAAGTGGACAGATGTGCTAAACTGCCAGGGAATAAGTTGCTACTGATGAGCGGAGTAGTTTTAGACTAGTGGAACGTAGGCAGTGGGCTTGGACTACTTAGTGCTAGACAACGCCTAAGCTAGTGGTTATAAAAAGCCAGTCTAGCTGAAATCACGCCGTGGGATAATCAATATAAGTTTATATAAATTAAACTGTACATCTGCAAAGCGTGTTAGTTCGCACCACCTAACACGACGAGATAAACACGCCGAGGAAAAACACGCCATTAACCTGTATTACAAAAAAGACACGTCGAGTGTTAACAGAGTGAGAATTGAAACAACGCCATAAACACGACAACTGTTAACGACGTTACAAACCAAGACCCCATAGCCAAAAAATTTTAAAATCCAAAAGCAGAAATACTATACCACGCTGGGTGGCCAAACAGACGATGAGACTTAGTCCCCCCTTGAAGTTTTTCCAAATAGCCTCTCACGAGTCTAACTATTCGTAAAGCTATAACGGGGGCGATAGTTGAGAACTACGCCATCTCTGCACAGAGACCGCCGCTGGCGCTTAGACTCTTGACAGGTGTAAAATAAAATTTTAATAAAAGGTGGCCGTAGACTGAGATAGTCTTATCTTCTCTATTTCGATAAGTTAGTTGGGGGTGAATCTGTTAGGCTGTTGACCAAAGTGGAGGTGCGTTGCAACC
>CAMLLK010000178.1 GCA_946480885.1 uncultured Thermoproteales archaeon | reverse complement strand
GTTTGTTATCGCTTGGTTGATAACTAGGGCGTGGCTGGCCGGGGTCGACGTCTCACCAGAGCTCAGTGGGTGGGCCTTCGAAATGCCCCCGGTGAGGCCCCCAGCCCACCTCGGCCTGGCCCTCTCAGACTTCGCCTACGGCCACTGCCCCACCGGCCGTAACCTCTACTTAAAGTACGTACTTGGGGAGAGGGGCGCCGCCACGAAAGAGTTGAGAGAGGGGCAGATTCTACACGCCGTACTTTTCAAAGCTATTGAAGACTATAAGAAATACGCCTACTCCGGCGCGCCGATGTCGCCTAACTTTGAAGACCTGCCCCAAGACGCCAGGCCCAAGGCCGAGGCGTTGTATAAATACATTGCGACGAGACTACTAGGCGAACACCACTACGTCTTGGCGGCGAGACTGGCGAGGGGGCGGGACTCCGCAGTCTTCTACACGGCGCCGCTCTCCACCCAAGTGGCCGTAGACGGGGCGCCCCTAGGCCTCGGCTACGTAGTCGCCGACGGCGTGGGCCTCGGGGCAGTGGTGGAGTTTAAATTCGGCCCCGCCCAGAACGTAGACGTCGCCTTGGCGGGCTACGCCATGGCCATAGAGGCGGAGTACGGAGTCCCCATTGACTACGGCATATATGTACAAATATCTATAAACGGGGCGGTGGAGTACAGAGCCCAGCCCTACTACCTCGGAGACGCCCCCAGAGAGAAATTCCTCCAGGCGAGAGACGAGGCGATAGACACCGTCGCCTCCGCCAGAGACCCCGGCCCCGCCCCCCAGTGCCCAAAGGCCTGTCCCTTCTACCACATATGCAAGTCGTAGTGGCTAGCCACGGCGTCAAGATCAAGTCGAGGAGGGGGCTGTTGGTAGTTGAGACGCGGCAAGACAAGAGAGAGTACCCACTACACGCAGTAGACGAAGTGTATCTACTCACCTCCGGCATCTCTATCACTACAAAGGCTCTGAGAAGCCTCCTCAGGTCGGGGGCCACCGTGGCGGTCTTCGACCAGAGGGGGGACCCAATAGGCGTGTTCCTACGCCCAGTGGGAGACGCCACTGGGGCTAAGAGGCGGTGTCAATACAAGGCGGCGGAGAGCGGGGCGGGGCTGCAGTACGCCAAGAAGTGGGTGTGGGAGAAGGTGAGAGGCCAGTTGGAAAATATAAAGACGTGGAGGAGGAGGCTTGTAGACTATAGACGCTACGTAGACTCAATCACAAAGGCTAGGCAACTACTCGCCGAGGCCGACACGCCCCGGGCTGTGTTAGAGGCAGAGGCGGCAGCCGCCGAGGCATACTGGGCGGCGTATAGAGAGATCACTGGCTTCCCCGGGAGAGACCAAGAGGGCGGCGACCCGGTCAACGCCGCGTTGAACTACGGCTACGGCATATTAAAAACTCTCTGTTTTAAATCTCTACTACTCGCCGGCCTCGACCCCTACGTCGGCTTTCTACACGTGGACAAATCCGGCAGGCCCTCTCTCGTATTAGACTTTATGGAGCAGTGGAGGCCTAGGATAGACGCAGTGGTGGCGAAGATTGTAGATAGCCTAAAGCTCCAAAACGGCCTACTCGCCCACGAGTCTAGGAGAGAGGTGGCAGCCGCCGTGTTGTCAGAACTAGGCGCCGGGGGCAGGCCCATATCTGCAGAAATACATAGACAAGCCAGGTCGCTAGCCACGTCGCTATGTACGTCTTAGTGGTCTACGACATTACAGAAAACGACGTGAGAAATAGAGTGGCAGACATACTGAGGTCCTTCGGACTTGAGAGGATACAGAAGTCTGTATTCCTCGGCAGACTCCCCCCAGCCCTAGTGAAAGAGCTAGAGGAGAAGTTGAGAAAAGCCACGAGGGGGGCAGACGCAGACGTAGCCATATTTAAAATAGACCGGCGGGTAGTAGACACAATGGTGAGAATAGGCCCGCCGCCGCCGCAGAGGAGAGATGTCCAACTCATATAGCTGCGTACCCCCCAGCCTCATTAGACAATACCTCTACTGCCCCGCCGCCGCCTACTACATAATCACAAGACAACAAGAGCCCCCCACAGAGAGGATGGCCAAGGGCAGACAAGTAGAGAGAGAGGCAGTGGAGGCAGTGGCCAAAAAACTAGGCGCGTCAAGAGTCCAACACCAAGTCCAACTAAGAGGAGGCGGCATATGTGGAGTAGTAGACGCAGTCCTCTGGATAGACGACAGGCCAGCCCCCCTAGAGGTAAAAACGACAAAAAAGCCACCACACATCCCACTACCCCACAAAGCCCAAGCCGCCGCCTACGCAATAGCCGCACAGACCACCTACCAAAAAGCGGCAACAGCCGCCTACATACACTACGCCGAGTCTGGACACACGGCGAAAATACCCCTCACAAAAGACATGGCAGACCTAGTCAAACACACAGCCACTCAAATACTACGCATCTACAAAGGCTGGACACCACCCCCACCACCACCCACCCCAAAATGCCAAGGGTGCTGGTATAGAAAACACTGCGGCTACACAACCACACAAATAGAAATGATATAAACCAGACAAACAACCCAAAAACCCCCACCAGAAGAGTAGTTAAAAACAGTCGCCGACCCCAGGGGGAAGTGTTAGACCAGCCTCTAAGACCCAGACACTGTTTATTAGCTAAAAAGGGCTAGATCCCCCACCGCCAGAAGTCTCAAGAGTCTACAACGCCGACGTCGAAGAGTAACTCCCGACTAAGCTCAACCCGCATAGTAACATCACCCTAACCATATGTCACACCTCCCCCAGTCTCTTACAGACTGTAACTATGCCAATATTCGTAGTAACATAGTGTTACAAAATCGCCCCAGACCGCCAGCATCACATCGGCGCGGCCGAAATCGCCGCCAACCTGAACCAGCCGAGCTCACCCCCCACACTGAAAAAGCCAAATTTGTATAAATATTCTTGACTACAAGACCTTAGCTCAACGCTCTGTCTATACGTCATCTGTCTTTCAATCCTCTTTTTGAGATTCCACGGGATTACGACAAGGTAAGAATGACACAAGATCCCAGTGCTTTCAATCCTCTTTTTGAGATTCCTAACATGGCGGAGTCAATAATTGAAAATGCGGAGAAAAC
>CAMLLK010000177.1 GCA_946480885.1 uncultured Thermoproteales archaeon | reverse complement strand
CATACGAGATAACCGTTTGTGACTGGAGTTCAGACGTGTGCTCTTCCGATCTGTACCCCATCTCTCTGTGGATTTTTCTATCCTCTCTAGATCTCACACGGGCTTGGGGAGGCGGTGGTAGAATTAGAACATTAGATACGCCTTCTATAATTTTCAAAAGTTCGTTTTCTACCTGTATGGCGACTACTAACGCCGGGTTAAGCTTCTGTATTAAACTACGTTTAAACACAACCGCCTCTTCATCTAATACCCACCCATCTGTATTAACTACTATAGTTTCGGCCTGCCATTTCTCTAAGGCGTATGCTATAGCTTTTGAAATTTGTTCAATTGCTTTAGGCCAAATACGCTCTAGACTGGTGGATTGGAGAAAAATACTTTTTTCAGCAGCCATTTGACGTAGATGTGTAATATATTTAGTCAACCTAGCGAGTGAAATAGTAGTTGGCGGCCCAAGATCATTTTGCCCAACGTCTGCGTCTATCACTACGACTCTATACCCCTTCGACAAAGCTTTATTGGCTATCATCGCCGTCATAGTGGACTTCCCCACGTCCATCATGCCGATTACTAACACAACCCCCCTCGGGTCTATTTTAGAAAGCTCTCTCTCCCACTCATCGATAACCTCCTCGCCGGGCATTGCCTTCTCTAACAAAGCGCCCGGCCCAAGTACGAACTCTACCTCTGAATTGTCTATTGCCTTTATAACTAATCTCCTAGCTCTCAGTACAGTAAAGCCCTGCCCCTCTGTGTATACTACACCCGTCGCGTAGACACTCCCCTTCTTAACAACCACTTTAGCAGGCCCCTCAATTCTATATACATCGCCAGGCTGCATGACACGAGTAGTCATATGGCAGTTAACTACTCCGTTTTTAAGTCTGTAACTAGGCGTCAAGAATATTAATATGAAAGGCGGATAGTCTCGTGAGGCTATCTGAGCTACTCCGTAGAGAGCCGATAGATATACCGAAGAGAGTTAGAGATAGAGTAAGAGAGATAGGAGTCAGTGAAATTATAAAGAGTGTAAATAAACGTCTCAAGGGTCTAGACGACGTAGTTTTAGACGTACTCAGCGGACTTATGGTTGGTAGACCCGTGGTTTTAGTGGGGCCCGTAGGTCTTGGAAAAACTACTCTAGCCGAGACAATTGCAGAGTTATTATCTCTAAACGATCCTCCCTATATTGAAGTGGCTTGCCACTCCCACATGACCGCCGTAGATCTCACAGGTGATATAGACATAGCGGTAGTCTTACACGCAGGTCTCGACCACCCCTTGTCCTATATACCAGGCCCCCTAGTGATGGCCCACGGCGGCGTCTTAGTGATGGATGAATTAAACCGCCTGAATCCATACGCTCAAGCAGCTTTGTTACAAGCTATACAAGAACACTATATCTACATAAGAGGCTATAGAATTAGGACTGACTTTGCACTAATAGGTACTGCAAACCCAAGCGAATATGAGGGAGTTTATGAGCTCTCAGAAGCTCTTGCAGATAGGCTAAAATTTGTTCAAGTAAAAACCCCCGACAAGGAGTTGTTAAGATCTATCATATTGTGGAAGGCGAAAGAGGCCTTGGGCGATCTAGAAGTAGACATCCCGAGCAAACTTGCAGACATACTAGCTAAGTTTGCATACGAAGCTGAAAAGGCTGGGTACCCCCAGTCTATAAGATCTCTAAGTTTTGCATTAGCAGACGCCGCAGCAACGGCGTGGTCAAGACGTAGCAATATAACTCTCATAGATTTAAAAAAGGCGTTGGCCTCCAATTTGCCGCACGACGCCGAGACAAAAGAGGCGTTGTTAAACATTTTCGAAAAAACTACGCATGGATAAAGTCCTAGACATTATTACAGCTATACAGAACTGTCTAGGTGAAATTTCTATTAGAAGTTTAGCATATGCACTAGCAGACGTCTACGCAAGGTCGTATTTAGGAGAAATAGACGACGAAAAGATTTTTGAAATACTGGCTCAAAACCTCGCAGGGCTATTGAGGCTAAGCCCTTTAGAGGCTAAAAAAGTTCTAAAAGACGCCGTAGAGTGTAAAGACAAATCAAGTCGTGTAGTGGACAACGTAATTGGCTCTGTTGGAAGCGAAAAAGCGCCTACATTGGCACATATTGTTAATAAACATGTGCCTATAGACGCGTCGCCACGTGTAAAACTAGAGGTAATTAAAAAACTAAATCTCCCCGCAGACGAGTTAATAAAAGGCTTCGCCGGTATATATGCAAAGAGTGAAGGAATGGCCTATCTAAAATCCGCTATAAAGACTATTAGACAACGATATCTCAATACGTCCCCCTTTGATATTGATTTAATGAAAACTGCAATATCTATAAATAGAAAAAAGATTAAACAAGAGTTTATTACAGACCTAGATATTTACATACGCGAATATATACATATTATAGATAAGCCAGTATACATTGCCCTCGACGTCTCCGGTAGTATGAAAGAATATAGTGGAAATATGACAAAACTATATATAGCAAAAAGAGCCATTGCAAAATATTTACAACAAATGGCGAGTCTAGGAGGTTCTGTGTCGTTAGTCTTGTTCAACACAGAGGCCGATTTTATGTGGGTGCCGCACCAAGCCAAGAGATACCTATATGAAATGTTAGAGATCTTGAGATATATATACGCCATGGGAGGCACTGAATTAGCATCTGCATTAGAGTTGCTCTACAACCACGGCGTAAAAAACGATGTAGTAATAATAACAGATGGACGTACAAAAGATGTAGAGAAAGTACTCAGCCTAGCTAAAAAATTCAGAAGATTACACGTAGTTGCTACAGAGAGAAGTAGTTTATTAAAACAATTAGCTAAACTAGCGGGGGGTAAATATAGAGAACTTACCCCCATGTTAGACATATTTTCTTTACACAGCTGATATTTAAAACAATAACAGAATGTACAACGTGGGATGTGACTTATCTACAGGTGAACTCTCTTGTTACTTTCCTTTCCTAAATAAATCTTCAATGTATTTAGCAAAAAGAGGATATCTTCTAGATGTAGTTCTATCTGACAAACAGAAGATCGGAAGAGCGTCGTGTAGGGAAAGGGTGGGGGGGGGG
>CAMLLK010000176.1 GCA_946480885.1 uncultured Thermoproteales archaeon | reverse complement strand
CTCCCCGGGGCGGCTCTAGCATTTGAGTTGTATAAAAAAATGGTAGAATTGGGCTGGGGGGAGTTGGGGATCCACGGATTGGGACTAGTCTATAGATAGGCGGTAGATACCCTCTTCTATTTTTCTAAAGCGGTAGACGCCTCTTTCTGTAGCCACAGTGGCCTCTTTAGGCCATTTAGCGGCGTCTATAGAGATGTGTAAGTAGCCCGCTTTTTTGAAGAGGTCTTCTAACTCCGCCGTGGGGACCTCCTCCGGCATTGCCACTGCGTAGTTATACACGCCTTTTTTCACCCAGTGGGCTAGTTCTTCTCTATCTACGGGGTCTGTGATGTCGTATAGTATTCTCGGCTCCACGGGGGGGCTTATGCCGAGGTTTATAACTCTATTGCGTATAGTATATGGACGGCGTAGCGTTGTCTATACCCCTCTGGCGACGTAGAAGTGACGTCTTGGTCCGGGGGGCCTTGTGCCTTGCCGAAGGAGAACCTCCCAATGTACAGCCCGTCTCCCATGCAGGGAGTCCCCCTCTGTAATAAATCCCACGGAGTGGCGGCTATACACGTCCAAGGCTCGTCTGGGAGACATGCATATCCTCTAGTAGCCGCGAGGGCCTCCGCCACGGCTTCGTAGGCCTCTAGCCCCTTTAGACACCTCGCCTCTTTCGGCTTCGACGCTGGCCTCCCCCCGTATATGTATAGACGTTCTCTAAAGCCAATTTTCTCCACTAGGCGGCGGCTAGGCGCGTTCCATTCTGCCACTAACGCAGTGGCCACGGCGGCTCCAGCCCTCCGCGCCTCTTGGAGTAGGAATTTTGTAAAGGCCTCCCCTATCCCCCTCCTCCTCAGCTCTGGCCTCACTCTAAGGCCGTGGAGATATGCTGATTTACCAACTAGCGTCAACGCAGCCACAGCCGCAACAGTGCCCTCTATTAAAGCTACGTAGGCCCTCTCCTCACTAATCCATTTGTGTATGACTTGTGGTATATAGTCCCCCCAGTCCCATGTGTCTAGTGTAAATGATATAATCTCCGCCGCGTCTCTCTCTGTAGCTTTTCTAAAGTGCATAAAAAACGTGGCGTTGGGGGGATTTATGTACCTATACAGAGTGGCTTACGACGGGACTAAGTTCTACGGCTTTACTGGACACCCCAAGTCTGTAGAGGCTGTGCTCAAGCCCGCGTTGGGGGAGGTGTTGAGTCGGGGTAGTAGAACTGACCCAGGCGTCTCCGCCGTGGCTAATGTAGTGTTGGTAGAAAGGCGGCAGCCGTTTGGCTATATAAATTCTAAACTGCCGGAGGGGGTCTGGGTTTGGGGAGTGGCGGAGGTGCCGGAGGGCTTTAACCCACGGCGGGCTAAGTGGAGGAGGTATCTCTACGTAGCTCCTCACTGGGGGGAGGACGTAGAGGCCATGAAAGAAGCCGCCGATTTATTAAAAGGCACTCACGACTTCGCCTCTTTTATATGGAAGAGGGGGGAGAGAAATATCTCTACAGTATTGACTATAGACGACATTTCTATTTATATAAAAGGCCCTCTTGTGTATATATACTATAAAGGTAGAGGCTTTAGGAATAAAATGATTAGAAAACTGACGTGGGCTATTTTGGCAGTGGGTAGGGGGACTCTGTCGATTAGAGACTTGTCTAATCTTTTAGAGAGGCCTAGGCCAGGCGCCGTCCCCTCTGCCCCCGCCGAGGG
Organism: uncultured Thermoproteales archaeon; assembly: GCA_946480885.1. The sequence continues at coordinate 1,407 of CAMLLK010000176.1, read as the reverse complement.
TCTTTTACTATTAGACATTGCCTACGACGTGAGTTTTGAAGTAGACGCGTCGGCGTTGAGGAAGGCGTATCTCTACTTCTTAGAGAGGTTTAGGCAGATGTGGGCTTTGGCGTATGTCTATAGAGAGGCGGGGGAGGCTTTGGCTATGTGGGAAGAATTTTAAATATGGCATTTGGTTTTATACATGGTTAGTTTTTACTGTAACTTCGACGCCGCTGCGGCGGCGGTGGATAATTTAATAGAGGAGATTGTGAGAGAACAATATGGCGATATGCCGAGGGGAGAGTTAGAGACTGTGAAAGAGTTTGTATTTAGAGACTTTATGCATTTCTTAGCCGCGCGGGCTGGTATATATACATGGAAAAAGTTCTCCGAGTCTAGAGCTAGGCAGAGGCTGTGTGTATATATTGAAAAAAACTGGGGGAGGATTTGGGACTTGGCGCGGGAGTGGTTTGTGTGGTGGAGACTTAAGTGGAACCAAAGAGTGAAGCTAGTCTTCTCAGAGGAGGAGTTTCACAAGGCGGCACAGGCTCAGAAGTGGTCAAACAACCTCGAGGAGGCGTTGCGGGCTATAAATACGGTTGACTTGAGGCTATTTGTAATTAACCACTTGATTATAGCCGGCGAGGTGGCTGGGGTGGAGCAAATCGCCGAGTATTTAATTAGAGATGAGATAAACGCCTTGGTGAGTAAAAAAGGAGTAGAGGCCGTGGCGGAGTACTACAAGTCGGGGAGGCTAACGGAGAGGCTTTTAACAAGAGTCTACAGCTTAAAGAGAGTGTCTGACCCCCTCCTATTGTTAAAATTTGACTTTGGGAGGCCTCCCTAGGTTTATCTTAGTCTCTTTTGATAAATAGGCAGGCTCTCTAGGCGAGATTTCGTTCACCATAAGCCTTATCCAACTCCCCCCCTCTGTCTGTAGAAAGCCTATGAATTTTGTATAGAGCGGCACTCTGTACGCAATTAACAAGTTTATTAACTGCGATACATCTCCCAAGTCGATAGGCGACTCTGCCTCAAAGCCTATAGACACCTCGTCGGCTTCGTACACTCTCTGAAATTTTTTAATTAATACAGTGTGGAGCCCCCTCACCGCCATGTATACATCTAGAGATAAAACCACGCCTGCCTTCACGTCTTCTCTAATGCCTACGACTCTTGCCGAAGAGGAGCCCGCCTTGCTCTCCACTCTCAGCCCGTCGCCTATTTTTACAGAAAGGGCGTTGGCTAAGTCTCTACTAAGCCAAGCTCTAAACCCCAGCTCCTCTACGTAGCCCTGTAGCCGCGCGATGGCGTACATCTGGCGCCTAGTATCTATTTATATAAAAAACTTTACCATATGCTCTATTTAATCGGCCTAGGCCCCGGGCCTGGCTTCGCCACTGAGACAGCGGCGAGGGTGTTGAG
>CAMLLK010000175.1 GCA_946480885.1 uncultured Thermoproteales archaeon | reverse complement strand
GCTTTTTTCACCCGCGCGGCTTTTGTAGAAATACTTGAGTAATGTCTGACAATTCCCAAAATTGCCGTCTCTAATACTGCAAATTGTGAGTACGGCCCCTCTATAACCATGAGCGGGTCGTTTTCGTAAAAAACAGTCCCTTCGGGCATGGCGTACAATGTGACGTCTCTCCCTTTAAACAGCTCTATCACCTCTTTTAAACCAGTAAATAGGGCCCATTTATAGTCTTTCGGGAGTGAGGAGACGTGGAACTCAGCTCTAACTCTAACGTCGGCTAAACCAGCGTTTTTTAAAGTCTCTAGAGCATATGAAAAATACACATCGGAAGTCAAACCAGAGGCGATGTCGGAGGGGGAGGCTATATACATAGATTGATTTATATCTACAGCTTAAAAATTACGTGCCTGTATTCCCCTACAAAGAGTTTAGGCCGCATCAAAAAAAGATATACGACGCCGTCTTAGAGACGTTGCGTCAAAAGACGCCGTTGTTAATAAACGCCCCGACTGGAATTGGAAAAACGGCAGCGGTGGTGGGGGCCGTTGTGGATTACATACTGGACACTAACACGCCTATCCACTACGTAGTTAGGACAAGGGCTGAGTTAGACCCCCCCGTGAGAGAGCTAAATAGAATTGTAGAAAGCGGTATTGATATAGAATATGCGGTGATTAAAAGTAGACAAGATATGTGTTGCTACACCTCTCTAAAAAAACTAAGCTATCAAGAATTCTTGGCGGAGTGTTCACTACTTAAAGCTACAAGCCGCTGTGAATACTACCCAATTCGCAATATTAAAACTATATTAAAAAATGTCAATACATATGTAAAATATTTATGTACTACAAAAAGCTGTCCGTATGAATACGCAAAGAGTAGAATTAGAGATGTAAAATTCGTCGTATCTACCTATTACTATATATTTGGAAAAGAGAGCTCTAGTGTAGAGGGTAAAGTTGTAGTGGTTGACGAGGCCCACTCTCTATTTAACGCAGTGGTGCACCTCCACAGCTTAGAGGTGTCGGAGTTAGAGCTTAGATCTGAATATAGAGAGGCGAAGAAATACGGCTACTTAGAAGAGGCGGCGAAAATATACAGACTCTACAACTATATAAAAAAAGCCAGTGGCGTCGTGGACTTTGGCGACTTACTGTCTGAAATCGCCGACGTCGATTTAGAACAAGCAGTAAGAGAAATTATAGCTAAAAAAGTCGAAAGTCTAGAAGCGCCGTACACTCCATTGATACTTATAAAAGAGCTAAAAACCGCTCTGAGGAGTAGAGTTAGATATTTCGCCGAGTTGAGACAGACAGAGGTAGGCAAAGCGTTAACAATATCGCCCATAGACCCAACGTCTATAATAAAGTCTCGACTACAAGACGCGTACGTAGTTATCTTTATGAGCGGCACGTTGTCTATGGATTTATTTACAGAGGTGTTAGATTTGGAAAACTATAGGACAGTAGAAGTGTCGTTCAACTCCTATGTGCCAAGAGAGAACTATTTAGTAATAGTCGACGTAGGAGTAACCACAAGATATAATGAGAGAAGTGAAGATACGTACTTCAACATAGCGAAGAGATTAGCAACTTTGATAAATCTCTCGCCGGGTGGAGTCCTTGCAGTTTTTCCATCTTACGAAGTTATGAAAGGAGTGAAGAAATTCCTAAGGGTTTCTATACCGCATTGGTACGAAGGTTTTGAAGAAATAGACCTCACAGAGCTGCCCGATAAATTTTTCATAGGGGCAGTGGCACGCGGCAAATACACAGAAGGCGTGGAATACGTCAGAGAGGGGAGGAATTTATTGTCGTCAGTCGCAGTGGTGGGAATACCCTACCCAGAGCCTACGCCGTATTTAGAAAAAAGAGTGGAATACCTAAGGCCAAGGCTTAGAGAGAGGGCTTGGGACGCCGTCTATTTATATGAAGCCATAGTGGCTATTAGACAAGCCGTGGGGAGGTTGTTCAGAAGTCCACAAGACCGAGGAGTACTCGTGTTTTTAGACTGGAGATACGCAGAGCCTCATATATGGAAGTCTCTAAAGGACATTCTACAACATGTAATAGTTGTAAAAGACTTGGGAGAGGCAGTAGGCGAAGTTGAAAACTTCTTCACTTCTGAGTCAAAAGTCTCCAGATGGCAATAGCCACTATTAAAATAGCTGTGTTCGTCCCAGCGATAGCTATAGCTAATAGAGGTATACTCAAAGCCTCGTTCACAATAGAAAACACCGCCGTGACGACGCCTAACAACGCGGCTACCATAGCTATTATAATCCCCAAGAGAGGTAGCGGTTGTGTCTTGTCTAACGTAGTGGCTTTAAGCGGCCTGCGTATCGGCGGCTCTGTCTGAGGCTGTGGTTGAGAAGGCTGTGGCGAAAGTGGAGGGGGAGGAGGCGGCGCAGCTCTCTGCGTCCTCGTAGTAGGCACAGTGGGGGCAGGCGGCGGGGGGTACAGAGGAGGCGGTGGAGGAGGTAGTGGAGGCTGCGGAGGTATTTGTTGAGGCGGTGTTCTAGGCGGAGGAGGAGGCCTCCTAAGAGGCTTTTCTTCTTTGTCATCTACAGCCATGTAATACCCCCACGTCTAGTTATATAAAAGTTTCTAAATATATACGTGATCCTCATAGTTGCAGAAAAGCGATCAGTGGCTAAAGCAATTGCTAAATATCTAGGCGGCGAGTTTAAGGCTAATAAAATCAACGGGGTATATGTCTACAGTTTTAAATATAAAGACGAAGAGGCCACTGCTCTAGGACTAAGCGGCCACATAATGGATTTTGACTTCTCGGCGAGGTATAACATATGGAGGTGGGTCCAACCAGTCGAGTTGTTCAACGTATCGCCTCTCTTAACCATAAGAGAAGAGGCTATTCCATATGTAAAGACGCTAAAAAAATTGGCAAAGACTGCGCGAGAGGTCTACCTAGCCCTAGACGCAGACGTCGAGGGTGAGGCCATAGCGTACGAAACAGCTCTAGTAGTTAAACAAGTAAATAAAACAGCTAGTTTATACAGAGTTAAATTCAACGCAGTGACGCCGAGAGATATAAAAAAAGCTTTTCAACAACCTACAGAAATAGACCTACGCCTCGTCGAGAAGGTCTTTACAAGAATGCAGATAGATTTAACACTAGGCGCAGTGTTC